>DAORCZ010000432.1:2008-7028 GCA_035345735.1 Pseudomonadota bacterium
GACGCAGCCCCTGACGCAGCGGTGCTTGCGCGTAGCGAAACTCGATGCGATGGCGACCAGGCGAAAGAGCCACGCCGCGCAGCGCCAGGTTGACCGGATAGATGGGCTGCGCCACGCCATCTACCGTCGCTGACCAGCCGGGATAATAGGCATCGGCCAGCACCAGCAGCGCGGGGGCCGCGGTCTCGGCTTCAACCACCACGCGATGCCGCTCGTAGCTTGTGATCGTCGCGGGAACCGGCGGATCGCTGCCTGGGCCCATGCCCTCTTGCAGGCCAGCCGGCGGCCAGGCAAGTGCTGACAGTGCGGACGCTCGTCGCACCTGCGGGGGCACCGGTCCGACGATGGTGGTGCGGTGCGGATCGAAATCGGGGGCAGCGACCAGGCGGGCTTCATCGGCCTCATCTTTGGCCCAGCGCAGCGACTGGGTCAGATAGGCGCGCGGCATCACGCGACGGTTTTCGAACACTGAAAGCTGCGCGTCCCAGGCCGGCTCGTAGCGTGCCCGCGCCGACTCGCGCGGCTGCGCGGCGAAGGCCAGAGCCCACTTGTCCGACGGTGACTCGTTCCAGATGAGGTAGCGGATATTCAGCATGTCGACAATCGGCGAGCGCAGGTTCCACACCCCGGCTGCAGCCATGTCATCGACCTGCTTGCGGTGCGGGTACGGCCGACCGTGGCGCAGGATGTAAAGCAGCTGGGCATAGCGCCAGATCTGCACCGAGCCATAGCCCGAGGCACTGGGCATCCCCAGCGTCTCTCCGACAGCGAGCAGGCGAAACGGACCGCGCGGATCGGCGACGAAACGATCGGCGACGACCTGCCCCGGCGGCAGGTGGGTCGCTTGCCAGCGCAGCCACTCGACGGAGTGGTAGCGCTCCATGCCGTAGGGATAGTCCATCGGCTGCGGCAGGACGTAGCCGCGATCGGTCAAAAACTGGTCCGCCGCCGACAGCGCGCACAGCGGCAGCAGGACGACGGCACCGCGCAGACCAGCCAGAAACCGCAGGCTCAGGAGCGACAGCAGACCAGCCAACACCAGCGCGATCTGCGCCCGTGCATGCAGAGCCCACTTAAGAGGCGGCGTTGCCGTCGCTACCAGCCCTTCCGCCCGTCCCGCGAGATAGATCCCCAGGCCGATGAGGGCCAGCGCCAACCCAATCCCCAGCGTCGGCCACAGCCCTGGCCATAGCGACCTTCGCCACGCCGCCGGGCGACCCCGCGGCTCGAATAGAAACTCGACAGCATGCGCGGCAAGAATCGGGGCAGCGATGACAAACAGGATCAGTCCACGCGACGGGCAACGCAGCGCGGCATAGAGCGGCATGTAGCGATACAAGAACGGATGCAGCGGGCCGCCATCGCCAAGGGCCAGCGCGATGCCGAACAGCAGGCAGACCAGCAGCGCCACGCGCTCGCCGTCGAGCCGCTGCCACAGCCCCCAGGGTCCACGCGGTCGCGGGTCGGGGGCGTTCGCTCGATCCTCCGGCGAGGCCGGTCCGCGTCCCGCGGCCCACTGCCCCCGCCGCGGCAAGAGCGCCCCCGGCAGGGCCAGAAGGGCTGCGATGAGGCCCTGGTAGTAGCCAGCCAGCTCCCAGTGGTTCCAGGGCGAAAACCAGTCCTGCCCCCGCGCCTCGCCTGGGCCCAGCGAGTCCGGCGCGATCAACAGCGTCAGGTAGCGCAGCGACGGCCAGGCATAACTGGAAGCAAACTTGTAGTCGGTGCCCAGGGCGCGCGTCGTGTTCGGCATCGCCGACAGCGTTGGCAAGAGCGCCACCGCTCCCAGCAGCGCCCCGGCCGCCACCGCCAAGCCCAGCGGCCAGCCCCGCGAAAAGGCCCAGCGCAGCCGCTTGCCCGACGGCTGCTGCGCGACCAGCCACAGGAAACGGAACAGCCCATAGACCCCGAGCAGCAGCACCACAAAGTGCAGGATCGAGTGCGCGCCGGTGAGCAGCATCACGCCGAACAGCAGGCCGCACAGCGCCAGGCTCCGTCGCCGCGCCGTCTCCAGATAGTCGTTTAGGAACAAGAGCAGCAGCGGTAGCCAGGCGAGGATCTGGATGAAGATGATGTGCCGGATGCGCACCACCATGAACGACGACAGCGCATACGACAGCGCGCCGAACAGCGCCGCGCCAAAGCCCAGCGGCTCGCCGGGGCTGCGACGTCGCCGCAGGTAGGCGTACATCCCCACCCCCGCCAGGACGGCGTGCAGCGCGACCGACAGCCCAAGCCCAGATGGCACCCCGCCTTCGGGACCGGTCGCTGGCTCGCCCCGTCGAGGCCCCAGATAGAACACGAAGTTCAGGGGATAGAAGTAGCCGTAGTAGGGGTCGGCCAGCAGCGGCCAGCCGGCGAGCGTATTGGGCTCCCAGCTGGGCAAGCTGCCCTCGCTCAGCGCTCGACGATAGGCGACGCGGCCGGGGTAGTAGCAGTCGGCGGCATCGTCCATGTGGTAGACCGAGCCCGAAAACAGCACCTCGCGATGCAGGGTGCAGACCAGGCCGGTCAGCAGCAAAAGCGCCACCAGCCCGCCGCGCACCCCCGATAGCCAGCGCGCGGCCCACCGGTTGGCGGCGGACGCAATTCCCGACGAGGTGCCTGCTGGGGCGGACATAGGGGCCGCATGCTACCGCAAGCCCTGCGCAGTCGGCGGGGCAATTGCGGACGGTCCGGCCTGCCCGCGCTCTCGACGCAGAATTGGCGAAAAACCGCCCATGCCCAGTGCTATCATCGTGAGTTAATTGTGAGTTATGTCGGCGTAGTATCGGCCCATGTCTGAACCTACCCCTCGTCATGGCGCTCTTACGCAGAGCGCGCTCCTGCCGATCCTGGCCAAGCTGGACCAGAACGCCCCCACGCACGCCCTCTTGCCGCAGCTTCGCCCCGACGAGCCGCTGCGCGCCCCACGCGGCCCTGAGCTCACCTGCCGCGGCTGGGCGCAAGAAGCGGCGCTGCGCATGCTGCTCAATAACCTCGACCCCGACGTCGCTGAGCGCCCGCAGGATCTGGTGGTGTACGGTGGCACCGGCAAGGCCGCCCGCAGTCGCGAGGCGCTGGTGGTCATCCTGCGCGAGCTACGTCAGCTAGCCGATGACGAGACCCTGCTTGTGCAGTCGGGCAAAGCGGTCGGCGTCCTGCGCACGCATGCCGATGCGCCGCGCGTGCTCATCGCCAACAGCAACCTCGTACCGGCCTGGGCCGACTGGCCGCACTTCTGGGAACTCGAGCGGCAGGGCCTGATGATGTACGGGCAGATGACCGCCGGCTCGTGGATCTACATCGGCACCCAGGGCATCTTGCAGGGCACCTACGAGACCTTCGCCGCCGCCGCGCGCAAGCACTTCGCAGCGACGGGCGGCACGCTGCGGGGTCGGCTGGTGGTGTCGGGCGGTCTGGGCGGCATGGGTGGAGCGCAGCCGCTGGCCGTGACGCTCAACGATGGCGTGTTTCTGGGCATCGACATCGATCCCAGCCGCGTCCAGCGTCGCCTTGCGACGCGCTATCTAGATATCCAGGCTGGATCGCTCGACGAAGCACTGACCCTGTGTCGCGGAGCCTGCGAGCGCGGCGAGGCACTGTCAGTGGGCCTGGTGGCCAACATCGCCGAGGTCCTGCCCGAGCTTGTGCGGCGCGGCGTCATCCCCGACCTGATCACCGATCAGACCTCGGCC
The DNA here is from genome assembly GCA_035345735.1 of Pseudomonadota bacterium. Taxonomy (GTDB): domain Bacteria; phylum Myxococcota_A; class Polyangia; order Palsa-1104; family JAEUJZ01; genus JAEUJZ01. Next base: position 5,683 of record DAORCZ010000432.1, read on the forward strand.
CACGATCCGCTGGTTGGCTACGTGCCGACCGGCCTCTCGCTGGCTGAAGCGGCGGCCCTGCGCGAGAGCGATCCGAAGACCTATATCGAACGGGCCCGCGCGACGATGGTTCAGCACCTCGCTGCCATGCTGACGCTGGGCGAGCGCGGCGCGCACCTGTTTGACTACGGCAACAACCTGCGCGGTCAGGCGCTGCTGTCGTCGCAAGCAGCGCTGGCTGGCCTGTCGCACGATGCGCTGTTTGCGCGCATCCCGGGCTTTGTGCCGGCCTACATTCGACCGCTCTTTTGCGAGGGCAAAGGCCCCTTCCGCTGGGTGGCGCTGTCGGGTGATCCGGAGGACATCTACCGCACCGATGCCGCCGTCCTAGAGGTCATGGCCGGCACCCCGAGCGAGCCACACCTCCGTCGCTGGCTGGCGCTGGCTCGTGAGCGCGTGCAGTTCCAAGGGCTGCCCGCCCGCATCTGCTGGCTGGGCTATGGCGAGCGAGCCCGCGTCGGTCTGCGCTTCAACGAAATGGTCCGCCGCGGCGAGCTCAAAGCCCCCATCGTCATCGGCCGTGATCACCTCGACTCCGGCTCGGTGGCCTCGCCCAACCGTGAGACCGAGGCCATGCGCGATGGCAGCGATGCGGTCAGCGACTGGGTGTTCTTAAACGCGCTCGTCAACGTCGCCGCGGGAGCCACCTGGGTGTCGCTGCACCACGGTGGCGGAGTCGGCATCGGCTATAGCCAGCACGCTGGCATGGTCGTAGTTGCCGACGGCAGCGAAGCCGCAGCCCGCCGGCTAGAGCGGGTGCTCACCAGTGATCCGGGCATGGGTGTGCTGCGTCATGCCGACGCCGGCTACCCCGAAGCCCTACAGTTTGCCGATGCGCATGGCCCCCGCCTGCCGCATCGCCACCATCGTCGAGACGACCTGGGCAAAGGATAGGTGACCGTGAGTCAGATCTTTGGTCCGCACACGAACTTCCGCCTGAAAGTCCTGCTGCCACCCGTGGCCGTGCTGGTCGCGCTCCTCAGCACGCTGACCGTGCTGGGTAACAACTGGCAGCGCGACATGACCCGCCGGCTGGCGCAGGCCACGGCAGACGTGACCTCGGCAGAGCTTGTCAACTCGCAGTCCTTGGGCGAAGCGATTCGTCAAGGCAACGACAAGACCACCCAGCCGCTGCTTAACGCCGTCGCAGACAACGACCCGCAGGTCTTGTTCGCGCTGGTGCACGTGCGCGATCAGGTGTTCATCGGCACGGCGGGTGGCTCGGAAGGGACGCGGCTCAAAGATCAGCTGTACGACAAGCAGCTCTACGCGACGCTGTCGGCCGGCACGGTGCAGAACCTCGCCGG
>DAORCZ010000433.1:0-7025 GCA_035345735.1 Pseudomonadota bacterium
CTACAAGCGCCCCTGGTTCTGGGTCGTGCTCGGGGGCAGCGTGGTCGCCGTCGCCGGTCTGGCGGTGGGCCTCGGCGTGGCGCTATCGCCCAAGGTTGCCGACGGCACGCTGGGCAATGTCTCCGTCGGATTTGCAGGCAATTAAAGGAGCCCCTATGCACACTCGATTTCTCCTCTCTGCACTGCTCTTGGCGGCACTGCCCGGCCTGGCCGGCGTGGCCTGCCAACCTAGCTCCTATGTCTTGGTACAGCTCGACAGCGTGCCGGAGGCGGCGCGATCGGTGAAGATCCTCGTCCAGCGCGGCTCACAGGTCAGCATGCCGCTCGTCCCCCTGGCCCTGCCTAATAGCGGTCCGGCCGGCCTCAGCTTCCGTCTCGATCTGCCGCCGGCTGCCGATGAAACTCAGCCCCTCGATGTCCAGGTTGGCGCGTTCAGCCGCGCCGCGGGCGAGGGCTGTCTGCTCGCCACCGGAGGCACGCGGGCGCAACCGCGCGAGGTCGCCTCGGTACACGTCGCGCCCATCGCCGACCTGGCCACCTGCACGGAGGGCGACGTCGTCGTGCAGTCGGTGACTCCCAACTTACTGCCGACCGAAAAGCTAGGCAGCACCGAGCTAGTCCTCACCGGCTGGGGGTTTCAGCCCGAGACGCAGATCACGATCGATGGCGCGCCGGCCGCCCGCAGCACGTTTGTCTCGGCCACCGAGATGCGCGTCGTCCCCCCCGCCGCCAAGCGTGTGGGCATGCAGCCCATCAGCAGCGAAAACCAGGGACGTGCCCACACCACCTCGGGCCTGCTCACCTACTACGCCAACCAGGTGACCTACACCTCGATGCCCCCCGGCGGCTGGGCGGACTTCGGCATTGAACGCCCGGTTCTGGGCATTAACGGCAGCGCCCTCATTCGCATCGACCAGGGCCCTCCCCGCTTCACCTTGCTGACGAGCGAGAGCAGCACCCTGACCCCCTGGGATCTGTATTTTGGATATCGCTACGTGGGATACAAGCCATCCGTCATCGATGCTGGGGCGATGAAACTACAAAATGGATTATACAAAAAAACGCTTAATTTCGGAACCCAGATCCTCTTAGCACCATTCGACATTGAACCACTGGACGATATTGCGGTTATTGACACAGCGCGCATGGACGGCGATGTTCAATACAAGGTCGGATTTCGTGCCAGCATTGCGGGTGACGTAGCCTTCGTCTATTGTTCAAATATTCAAGACAAATCAATGCCCATTGCCGCAATTACCAAACGATATTTTAAAGACAAAGGGGTCGCCGATCTGGTCCTGGGATACAATGATGGCACCCTGGGTGTGATGAGCGGCAGTCCACGCGGGCTCTTTGCCGGACCGCTCTCCAGACAGCCCAACCGTTGCGAGGTGCACCAGATCAATCCCCCCGGGTCGATCACCTCCCTGCAGTCGCTGCACTACCTCCACCTGCCGCCCATGGGCCTAGAGAACTACCTGCTGGTCGCGAATCAAGGGAAGTCGCTTTATCTGTTACCGCCCTTTGACTCGGCGAATGGTCCAGGGCCCAGCGGCGAAAGTACATATACTCACACGCCGTACCTGTTGGCCGACATGACGAACAGCCCGATATCGCAGGTAACCAGCGAAGACTTGGACCAGGATGGCTACAACGAAATCATCGTATTATATCGTAAAAACAACCAACCCTATGTTCGAATCTATCATGGCCTGCCACCAGCCATTATTGCCTTTCGCACAATCGCACAATTCGACACACCGACTACGGATTACCCCATCGGGCACGACTGCATACAGGCCTCTCCCCTACGCCTGACCGATATCAACATGGATGGGTATGCCGATATCGTCTTTGGCTGCAGTAATAGCATCGGGCCGAGCAGCATCGAGACCCTGCTCAGCGCCGGCAGCCCCCTGCAGTTTGTCGACAAAGCGCAGACCGTGTTCATCGAGCCACCCAACATCGACGGCGGCCGCGTCGTCTTCGAGCGCATCGACCCCGGCAGCGGGCAGCCCCTTGAGCTCTGGGGCGGAATCGGCCTGACCCCCTTCCGCCTGATCAACACCAGCCACTAACCAGCCGTCTACATATTCGCCCCCACCAAGCCGCCCGTAAGGCTGGGGCCGCAGCGGATCTCGTTTTTTCGGCGCCCCGACGAAAAAATGAGTCCGCGGTAGCTGGGCCCCCAAGCTTGCTTGGGGAGGGCCCCAGCCGTGCAGCAAGGTCGCGCTGAGGGCGTTTGCAGCCTGATTTGTAAACACCTTCTGTGCTTGTCGCCCCCCCGCGCCATCCACTACGATGATGGCTCCCATTCTCTATGCCACCGTCGCGAGCGATCTATCGACCCCGGGTTGTGCACAACCTGACTGCCCTGGTGCTGGCGACGCTGCTGGCCATGGGCTGGCTGGCAGCCATGCCACAGGTCGCCCACGCCGGTGAAGATCCGCTGGTCGGTGACCTGTGCCTCAGCGATGACGAGTGCAAGAACCACTACGACACCGCACGCAGCCTGTCGCAGGTCGAACAGTACGAAGCGGCGCTGGTGGAATATCAGCGGGCCTATGCTCGCCGGCCAGCCCCGTGGCTGCTGATCAACATCGGACGCATGCAGCAGAAGATGGGGCGCGACGAAGAAGCGATGGTCAGCTTCGATCGCTATCTGGCGCTCGACAATCAGTCGGCCGATCTGCGGCCGCGCGTGCAGGCCTATCGCATGGAAGTGTCGCAGCGGCTGACCGACAAGCAGCGACAAGTGCGGGATGCCGCGGCCGATGCCGCCGAGCGCAAGCTGGCGCAGCAGACCCCCAAAGAGGAGCCGCCGCGTAAGGTGCCGATCTACAAGCGCTGGTGGTTTTGGACCTTGGTCGGGGGCGGCGTGGCGGTCGTAGCCACCGCGGTGGCCGTGGGCGTGGCCACACAGCCGCGCGAGCCGACCATCCCCGACGGGGTGATGACTCTGGATGTGAAGTTCTAGCGGCCACAGTCGCAACGACTTGGGGCTTGCGCAAGGGAGGCTCTCGATGACGCGAATCGGGTCGCTGTGGGTGTGGGCGACAGTGCTCTTAGGGATCGCTCTTTGGGGCAGCTGCGCCCCGCCTGAGCACATCGTGGTGCTGGTGACGGTCAGCAACTTGCCGATGGATGCGACCTCGCTGGGGGTATCGGTGCAGCTCAACGGCGTGCCGGCGATGCAGAACTTCACGGTCACCGGCAACCTCGGCAGCTTCGCCGTGCGCATGGACAACCGCGAGGATCAGCGCGGCCCGCTGCAGATCCAGGTGGCCAGCCTCGCCGGCGATGGCTGCAAGATTCGCGAAGGCTCGACGAACTTGAACACCGCGCCGGGTGGTTTCTCGTTTGCCGCCGAGGTGGCGCAGGTGGATGTCGATGCGGCCGGCCGCCACAAGTGCCCGCTGACCGTCACCGTCAATGGCCAAGGCACCGTCACCTCGACCCAGTCGGGGATCCAGCACACCTGCATAGGCAGCGGGGCCAGCCCCGTCGTCTGCACCCAGGACTACCTGCGCGGGGCGACGGTGACCCTGACCACCACCGATTCCCCCCGCACCTACGCCCAAGACTGGAGCGGTAGCTGCAGTGGGACCGCATCGGCTCCCTGCCTGGCTACCGTGGCAAAGCCGGTGGACGTCGGTGTCTCCTTCCTGCCACGCATCTGCAGCCCCGACGGCTGGTGCTGGATGCAACCGCAGCCCCATGGCGATCACATCTTGGGGGCCACCGCCGTGGGGACCGACATCGTGATCGGCGTGGGCAACCACGGCACCATCGTGCAGTGCAAAAGTGGCACGCCCTCTTGCCTGCCCTTCCCATCGGCAACCACCAACAACCTGAACGCCACCTGGGGCCTGGACAGCGACACGTTCTACGCGGCCGGCGACGGTGGTGTGGTCCTGCGCTGCAGCCTCGGGATGCGAAAGTGCCAGACGCTCACCACCCCGGACAGCCAGCAGGACCTGACGGCCATCTGGGGCAGCGACGCCAACAACGTCTATGTGGCCGGCTCCACCGGTCTGCTCATGCGCTGCGCCGCGAACAGCCCGACCTGCACGGCTCTCAACACCGGCACGCAAGAGTGGCTCTTCGGCCTGTGGGGCAGCGATGCCAACAACATCTACGCCGTCGGAGACACCGGGACCATCCTGCGCTGTGGGGCGGGCAGCAACAGCTGCACGATGCTCAGCTCGGGCACGAGCAAGGACCTGGGCAAGGTGTGGGGCAGCGATGCCAACAACGTCTATGCCGTCGGCCTTGAAGGCGTCATCGTGCGCTGCTCGGCGGGCTCAAGTAGCTGCACCACGCTCCGCCCCAGCATGGCCGCCCAGCCCACCCTGAACGATGTCTGGGGTAGCGATGCAAACAACGTCTACGCCGTCGGTAGTGGGGGGGAAGTTCATCGCTGCGCGGCTGGCGTCTCGACGTGTACGCCGCTCGTTAGCTCAACCAGCATGACGCTGTATCGCGTGTTTGGCAGCGGTCCCGATGCCGTCCTGGCGGTGGGCAGCGCGGGCACCATCGTCCGCTGCGCTGCCGGCCAGACCAGCTGCATCACGCTCAAGAGCAACACGACGCTAGACCTCGGCTCGATCGCCGGATCTAGCGCGAGTAACGTCATCGCCTTGGGTCGAGCCGGCACCACCCTGCGCTGCCCAGCCGGGAGTGCAAGCTGTAGTCCGCTGACCGTGGGAAGTGCCGCGCGCCTGGTTGGCTTGTGGGGCAGTGACCCCGATAACATGTATGTCGCGGGCGACGCTGGCACCATCTTCCGCTGCTCGGGCACGACCAGCCGCTGCACCCAGCTTGACTCCTCCGTCTCGACGGATCTGAGAGACATCTGGGGCGCCGATAGCCGCAACATCTTTGCCGCCGGAAAGGATGGCGTGGCCGTGCGGTGCAGCAACGATTCGAACAGCTGCGTGCCGTTTAACACCTTCAACTACGGCAACGAGATCAAGCAGGTGTGGGGCAGCGATGCCAGCAACGTCTACCTGGTCGGCAACACCGGCACCATCGCGCGCTGCCAGGCGGGAACTTCCGTCAGCTGTTCGTTGCTCAGCAACACCTCAGGCATCCTGTTCAGCGGCGTCTGGGGTAGCGACGTCAACAACGTCTACGTGGTCGGCAGCGCCGGCAAGATCATGCGCTGCAATGGCAGGAACTCGGCCTGCACCTCGCTGTCTTCGGGCACCTCCAACGCTTTGAACGCCGTCTGGGGTAGCTCGGCCGACAACGTCTATGCCGTCGGAGACCAAGGCACGATCGTGCGCTGCGGAGCCAAGCAAAACACCTGCACGGTGATGAGCAGCGGCATCACCGAGTCCTTGTCTGCGGTCTGGGGCAGCGATCCCGCCCACGTCTATGTCGGCGGGGGGAGTCAGCTGGTTCGCTGCGCCGCTGGCTCCGATATCTGCACCGCCACCAGGCTTCCCATCCAGCCGCTCTCGATCTGGGGCAGCGACCTGGAACACGTCTACGTCTTCGGCTTTGCCGCCATGCGCTGCGCTGCCAGCACGCAGTCGTGTGTTGCCGAGGCAACCGGCACCGAGCTGAGGCTCGACCGCGTCTTCGGCCTAGACGCCAACAACATCTACGCCGTCGGTGAGTACGGCGCCATCCTGCGCCGCGCGCCCTAGCTGCAGACCGGACGCGGCTACTCGATGACCGGCACTTCGCTGCCGCCCTTGGCTGGACGCGGCGGGGCGGGGTCCGGCGTGGCGGGGCCCTTATCCGTCGCGACTTTCGCCTTGCCAGCCGCCGCCTTGGCCGCCCCTTTTTTCGACGGACGGCCCGCGAGTCGATCGAGGATCTCTTGCCGCGATACGTTGGCGTCCCGCTCGACCGAGATCACGCGTTCGGCGTAGCCGGCCAGCGAGAGACGAAGCTGCTGCTGACCGCTGCCCGCCACTTGCTCGATGCGCAGCGGCGTCGTGCCCAGCGAGGTGCCGGTGGCGGTATCGATCACGTCCGAGCCCGGCGGCGTGGTCTCGATGCTCCAGCGCACCTTGCGCTGCACCACCGGGGCCTCTGGCGCTGGCGTGGCGACCGAGCGTCCTTCAGTAGACTGACCAGTCGCCGAACTTGCCTGCGAACCCGCCTTACGTCCGTTGATCAGCCGCAGCGCCCCCACACTGACCAACCCCAGCACCAGCACCGCGCTGGCCATCGCCGCTCCCCGCTTGCCGATGCGCCGGGTCAGCGTCTGACCAGCGACGGCCCCGGTGGGTCGGCCGCTTGGGCTGTCGATCATCGGCACCGGCGTCGAGCTCGCTAGCCCGGTGCTCGCTAGCCCGGTGCTCGCTAGCCCGGTGCTCGCCGGGGTCAGCTCCGCCGAGGAAGCGCGACGGGGACGCGGCACTTGCGGCAGCTCCTCCGACAGCTCGTGCAGCTGGCCCGCCACCGCATCCATGTCGGGGCGCTGGTCGCGTTCTTTGCGCAGCATGCTGTGCACCAGCTCAGCAAAGCCGGGCGGCAGCGTCGGCAGCGCTTCGCGCAAGGGCAGCGCCTCTTTGAACATGTGCTGCCCCATGAGCTGCGCCAGACTCGGTCCCTGGAACGGCAGCTGTCCGGTCAGCATCTCGTACAGCATGATGCCCAGCGAATAGACATCGGCCTTGGCGTTGACGCCCTTGGCTTCATCCCACTGCTCGGGCGACATGTAGTACGGCGTGCCGATCGACGTCCCCGTCTTGGTGTTGACCCGTCCCCCCGCCCCCTCCAGCAGCTTGGCGATGCCAAAGTCGAGGAGCTTGGTCCGCTCACCAAACGCGACGTGCGGATCCGCTACGATCATCACGTTCTCGGGCTTGAGATCTGTCAACTCAGATCTTTGATCTCCGTCGGTGAGCTTTAATTTAAGGCTGCGGAGAATGTGAAACTCTGTGCGGCGATACTGTTTGGTAGGACACAAAGTAGGAAGGGCGCAGGTAGGCGGGGCTTAGGTGAGGCGTGATGTGCTTCGGCGTGCGTAGGGGCCACTTATGCCCAGGCTTCCCGCGATCGCCATG
>DAORCZ010000434.1:0-7013 GCA_035345735.1 Pseudomonadota bacterium
TGGCCTGGCCGGTGTGATGCTGCTGTTGTCGTTTCTGCTCCCCCGGCATGGCGAGAGCGGGGTGAGTCGTCTAGCCACAGCCCCCGCGGCAGAGTTCGTCGCGCTGTGGACGCTGATGTTGTCGGGCGCGGTGGTGCTGGTGACCGCCGTCCTGCCGGTGCCAGCGGTGTTCCGGTCGGTGATTAACTTCGCGGCCCTGCCAACTTGGGCGGTGGTGGGAAACCTGCCGCTGCCGCTGCCCCTGCGCATCGCGGTGGGCTGCGTGGCGGCGCTGAAGTGCGCGACGCTGCTGGCGCGGACGCAGGTGCCGTGGGCGCAGCTGCCGCGCTTCTTGGGGCTGGGCAGCATCGCGCTTCTGGCGGCGCTGTACCTTCTGCCCTGGCACGGCGAGCCCCCGCTGCGGCAGATCGTGCGGATGCTGACGGCGGCGAACGACCCCGCGGCGCGCTTCGTCGCCATCTATCTGCTGCTGCCGGTGCCGGTGGCGCTGCTGGCGCTGCTCGTGCAGCTCGGCAGTGATCTATCGGCATTGGGCGAGACGCTGGCCTGGCTGATCTTTCTGTGGGCGCCGGGGGCGCTCTTGATCCAGAGCTTCGAGGCGACGCAGATCTACGCCAGCCTGGCCACGTTTGCGACGCTGGTCGCGGCCAGCTATGGCCTGGCTGACCCGCTGCGGACGCTGTCGATGCGCTACCCCTCGTAGGCTGCGTCTGACCGAGTCGTCCTGGGGGACGAGCCGCTTGGGCGCGGGGTAGACGGGCGGGTCCCGATACGTAGGCCATCGCCCGGGCCGATGCCGGGGCCGATGCCGGGGCCGATGCTTAGTTGACGTCGTCCAGTCGTCGGCCACCCAGGTATACTTTCGAAGATGCAAGATCTGGCCTTACCGTCGGGTAGCCTGTTTGTGGACCGCTTCCAAGTCACGGGATTGGCGGGCAGCGGCGGCATGGGCACGGTGTACCGCGCCTACGATCTGCAGACGGAAAAGCACGTCGCGCTGAAGATCATGCAGGCGCTGCCGCTTTACCCGGGCCAGCCCTCGCGCTTTGCCAGCGAGGCGCAGGTGCTGTCGGAGCTTCGCCACCCCGCCATCGTCGCCTACGTCACGCACGGCGTCGCGCCGACCGGCGAGCGCTACCTGGCGATGGAGTGGCTTGACGGCGAAGACCTCGGCCAGCGCCTGCAGCGCGGTCCGCTGTCCCTGGCCGAGTGCCTGCTCTGCGGCGAGCGCGTCGCCGATGCGCTGGCTTTTGCCCATCATCGCGGCGTCATCCATCGCGATCTCAAGCCCGCAAATCTGTTTCTTCCTGAGGGGGATGTGGCGCAGCTCAAGCTGCTCGACTTCGGTGTGGCGCGCCGGTTTTCGACCTTCGGACCGGGGTACTCGATCGCCGGCGATGCGGTGCGCTCACCGACGATGACCAAGACCGGCTTTGTCGTGGGGACGCCGGAGTACATGGCACCCGAGCAGATCCGCGGCAGCCGGGAACTTTCGCCGGCGGCGGACCTGTTTTCGCTGGGTTGCGTGCTGTACGAGTGCCTGACCGGGCAGCCGCCTTTTGCAGGCAGCGACTACACGGCGGTGCTGGCGCGCATCCTGTTTTCGGATCCTGATCCGCTCTCGCTACGGCGACCTGGCCTGCCGGTCGACCTGGTGGCGCTGATCGGGCGCTTGCTCAAGAAAGAGCCCAACGAGCGGCCAGCCCAGGTCGAGACGGTGCGAGCCGAGCTGGCGGCGATTCGGGGCGGGGCCGAGGAGGCGTATGCGGCGACGGTGGTCATGCCGGCGTTGTACACCGCGGGCTTCGCCACCGACGAGCAGGGCTTGTTCAGCATTGTCGTCGCCATGGCGATGGCGGCGCCAGATGTGCCACCTGAGACGCTGGACGACGGGCGGACGACCACGCAGGAGAGCCGACGGTCGCTGTTCACCGCGCTGGGCGAGCTGGGCGTACAACCCGATTCGCTGGCCGATGGGGCGCTGATCGTGACGGTGCCTGTTTCGGGCAGCGCTCAGGATCAGGTTCGACGCGCCGCCCGCGCGGCGCTGCTCATTAGGGAGCAGTGGCCGAAAGCGGCGGTCTCGATGGCCACCGGACCCGGCACGATCCAAAAAGGGGCGACAGTCGGCGAGGTGGTTGAGCTGGCCATGCGCCCTCTTCGGCAGCGCGAGGAGGTCGAGCGCGCGACGGCGGCGGATAGCGTCTTTGTCGATCCCCTAAGTGCCAAGCTGCTCGCCGGGCACTTCATGCTGACCGCGTTCCCCACCTACAGCCTGCTGCGCAGCGCGGAGCGGGACGTCGACGTCAGCCGCCCGCTCCTGGGCCAGCCGACGCCCTGTGTTGGCCGCGAGGTCGAGCTGGCTTACCTGGAGACCCGGCTCTCCGTGTGTGTCGAAGAAGCGCAGGCCCACGTGGTGCTGGTGACGGCGCCGCCGGGCACCGGCAAGTCGCGGCTGCGGCACGAGCTCCTGCGGCGACTCGACAAGCATGACGAGCCCTGGGTGAAGCTCCTGGCCCGTGCCGAGCTGGGGGGAGCGCTTCTGCCCTATGAGGTTCTGGGGAATGCGCTGCGCCACCTCTGCGGCGTCTCGGGAGGGGCAGCGACGAACGAGGCGCGCGAACAGCTGCAGGCCCGGCTGATCCAGCACGTGGAGCCGGCCGATCAGGAGCGCATCGCGACCTTTCTCTGTGAGCTCTGCCGGTTGCCGCTTTCGGAGGACGGCCTGCCGATGCTGCAGGGGGCGCGGCAGCATCCGCAGATCATGCGCGACCGCGTTCGGCGTGCCTTTTTAGACTGGCTGGCCGCCGAGTGTCGCCATGCCCCGGTGCTCATCGTCATCGATGACTTGCAGTGGAGCGATGAGCTGACGGTCCTGCTGGTGCACGAAGCCCTGCAGGAACAAAAAGATGCCGCGCTGTGCGTGCTGGCCTTCGCTCGCCCCGAGGTCAGCACGACCTTCCCCAAGCTCTGGGCCGGCTGTCAGCTGCACGAACTCACGCTAAAAGAGCTGAGTCGGCGGGCCTGTGAGCGTCTGCTGCGGCAGGTGCTGGGTGATGCGACACCTCCGCAGCTGATCAGCGAAACGATCACGCTGTCGCGCGGCAATGCCCTGTTCCTGGAGGAGCTGATCCGCGCGCGCGCCGAAGGCACTGCCGAGGAGCGACCCGAGACGGTGGTGGCCATGCTGCAGTCACGCCTGACTCGGCTGGAGTCGGCCCCGCGCCGCTTGGTGCTCGCCGCTTCGGTCTTTGGCGAGAACTTCAGTCGAGCCGGGGTCTCCGCGGTGCTGGAGATGCCGGAAGACGTGCAGTGGATCACGGCTGGACTGGAGGTCTTGCAGGCTGCGGAGCTGATTCAGCCCAGTGCCCATGCCACGCTGCCCAGCGACGGCAGATTTTCGTTTCGGCACGCGCTGGTGAAAGATGCCGCGTACGAGCTGTTATCGGCCACCGACCGCGCCACCGGGCATCGCCTGGCCGCGGAATTTCTCGAGCGCACCCAGGCGGCGGAAGCGACGGTGGTGGCGTCCCACTTTGAGCGCGGCGGCGAGACCGAGCGGGCGGCTCAGCACTACTGGCTATCCGCGGAGCGCTGCTTTCAGCAGTGCGACTACCGCGGCGCGCTGCGCCAGGTCGAAAATGGTCTGCGCTGCTCGGCGGATCGTGAGCTGTTGGCGCGCCTGGCGAGCGTGGAGTGCGCGATCGCCTATCGCACCGGTCGATTCAGCGAGGGACACGCCGCACGCGCCATCGATGCCCTGGCCGTCCTTGCGCCGGGCAGTACTGCGTGGAGCCGGGCCGCCGCCGGTGCCATCACGACGCTCATGATCCTGCAGAAGCCACAGCAAGCGGCGACGCTGTTCGCGCAGCTACTGCGCACCGAGCCTGCGCTCGACGGGCGGGTCGCCTACGTCGACTCGCTGAGCTACCTGACAAGCTGGGCTGCCTTGGGGGCGCCGCGGGCCCTGGTCGAAGCCCTGCTGCGGCGGCTGCAGCGCATGGTTGCCGCCGCTGCAGCGGACCTGCCGACCCTGCACTATTACTTCGATGGCTCGACGGCACAGGTGGCGCTTTACCGCTGGGGGCATCCTTGCACCGCGATTCGGCACGGCGAAGCGAGCGAGCACCTGGCCCGCGAGTGCGCCGACACCATGGCCGAGTTCCATATGAGCTGTCACATCATCGAGCTCAGCTGGCTGGAACTGGGCGACTACGTGGGCGTGATTCGGCGGATGCGCAGCCGGCATGCCCAGGTCTTCGCGACGCAGGAGGCCGGGCTGGCCACGCTCTATCGGCAGGTCTTGGCACGGGCTCTGTGTGCCTCGTCGCAAGAGGCGGACTGGCAGAGCGCGATGGAGCTGACAGCGCCGTTCCTCAAGGTGCGCAACCTGGCCTTCTTCGCGCAGGCCGTCGCGGCACGGGTGGCTCTGCTGCGCGGGCAGGCGGCCGCGGCGCTGCCGCTGATCTCGCAGGCCATGGGCGGCTTTGCCATGCTGCCGTTCTATCTGCTTGATCTGGCGGTGACGCAGATCGACTGCCTGCACGCGCTGGGCCGGTTCGATGAAGGCGCTGCCGCGGCAGAGGCCGCGCTGCGGACCCTAGGACAGCCGACGGAGCTTGGCCCCTTCGAGGTTGCCTTCCGCTTGGCGCAGAGTGAAGTCTGTCAAGCCGCTGGGCAGAGCGAGCAAGCCAGCCAAGCACTTCAGTTTGCCGTGCAGGGGCTGAAGACTCGGCTCGGCGACATCGAGGATGCAGGGCTGCGCCGCATGTATCTCGACAACAATCCGCACTGCCGGCGCGTCCTTTTGCTGGCCGCGACCCACGAGCTAGATGTGCAGGGCCTGCGGCCGGAAACCACGGCTCCGCTGTCGTGAAACGGCGCGCGGGGACGGGATCACTTACGGCTTGCGGAGTGGCTCTTTGTCCGTCGGGTTCGGCCGCACGACCGTCACCTCGACCTCGCGCGGCGTGACTTCGTAGGCGATGCCCGAGGGGAGGCCGGTGACCTGGATGCGCTTGATGTAGGTCGTGCCCGTGGGCTTGCGCTCGTCGGCGGCGGTATCGACCATCAGCACCGGCACATCCTGCAGCTTCTCCAGGCTCTGTCCGCGCAGCACGATGGTGGCGGCTTCGGGATTCAGCCGCGCGTTCTGCGGCGCGCCGCTGGTGTTGATGCGCACATTGGCGAACCGACGCTCGACTAGTTCGACCAGGACATCGACGCTGATACGCGGCGAGGGCTGATCGAGATAGAACGCGAACTTGGGCAACGGGCCAAGCTCGACGTTGACGCTGGCCGCCCCGGTGAAGCCGGCGATGTTCAAAGGTCGCGTCTGCACGTTGCGCATGTTTTCCAGCACGTTGCGGGCGCCGCGGACGACCACCGTCGTGGGCGACAGCGTGCTCTTCTTCAAGCGATAGCCTTCCTGCAGCTCACCCTCGGTCGTCAGTTGCACCGGCAGTGCCACCTTGGCCTCGTTGGCGAAGCGCAGGTAGATGCTTGGGGGCTCGTAGCCTTCGACGCGCAGACCCTCGGGCAGGTGGGCCATCTCGGGCGAAAAACGCAGCTCGCCGTCCGAGAGATCGCCCAGATCGATGCGCATCGGCTCCAGCGCCGCGCGGCTGGCGCGCGTCACGCGACCCCAGGGGCCACGCACCAGCACCTTGATCTGCTCGGGCGGCGGCGGCTCGCTGATCAGCAGGCGGCCGCGCGGTTCGCCGTAGCGCACGCGCACGAGCAGCGCAGTGCTGGCCTCAAGCTCGGTGCGCACGACGAAGACCAGGGCCACCGCGATGACCAACGCGATGATCTTCAGCAGCAGATCTTCGAAGAGCAGTTTGTAGAGAAATTCGCGCATGCGATTAGGGCGAGGGCGGGGTCCGCTCTTGCGGTGAGGAAGGTGCAGCTTCGCCGGCTGGCGGCAGGGCCGAGGGGGCAGGGCTCACCGGGGCGACATCGGCGGTCTGGGCCGCGGCTGGCTCAAGCAGCGGGATTCGGAACTTGGCGGTGGTTTGTTCTGCCATCGGGCCGGGGACGCTGCCGGCGCCGCTGCCGGCGCCGCTGCCGTCTGGCCGTGGCTCAGACGGGCTGGATGGGGGGCTCAGCCGCGGAGTGGCCTGACTTGCGCTCTGCTGCGTGGCGGCTTGTTCGGCGCGTGCCAGCATGGCCTTGGCCGAGGTCTGGACCGTCGTGGACTCGGTTGTTCCGCCGGTTGCCGCTGGAGCCGCCGCCGAGGCGCCGAGCTTTTGATCCAGCCGAACTGGGCCCGAGATTGGCTGCGTGCTGAACAGCGCGAGGAGCTCGGTCGGCACTTTCTTGTTCCCCGACTCTTCGGACTGCTTCAGCGTGCCAGGTCCCGAGTTGGCGTTCTTGGCCGAGCCGGGTGCAGTGCCGGTGCGGGCATCGCCAGCCTGCCCCTTGGGCTTGGCTTTTTTCTTCTGGAACAGCCCGAGCAGTGCCTTGCGCAGCATCGCGGCCTCTAGGCTGTGCGCGATGTTGCCGTTGAAGCACAGCGAGACCTCGCCGCGCTCTTCGCTGATCACCACCACCACGGCATCGGTCTCTTCGGTGATGCCGATGGCGGCGCGGTGGCGAGTACCAAACTGCTTGTCGAGCTTGACGTTACCCGACAGCGGCAGCACCGCCCCCGCCTGCTGCACGCGCAGGTTGCGAATGATGACCGCGCCATCGTGCAGGTGGTTCTGCGGGTCGGGCACGAACAGCGTCACGAGCAGCTCTTTGGTCACGCGCGCATCCAGCTCGACGCCGACTTCGCCCAAGTGCTCGCTGAGATCGGCATCGCGCTCGATGACGATGAGGCCGCCGATGTTCTTTTTGGCCAGCTCGCCGGCGGCTTGCACGACCTCTTCGATGACGTAGGTCTCTTCGTACTTGTGGCGAGTAAACAGGCCCTGCCCGACTTGCATCAGCGCGCGTCGCAGGTCCTGCTGGAAGATGACGACGAAGAAGATGATGAAGTAGTCGATCAGCTTCTCGAACAGCCACGACAC
>DAORCZ010000435.1:0-6994 GCA_035345735.1 Pseudomonadota bacterium
ACGAGCAGGAGCCAGAGCCACCTGTAGCGCCAGGCATAGCCAAGCAGGCGCGTCGTGATGCGGTACTCGGTACACGTTGCGTCAAGCGGAGCGGCTTCTGGGATGGATATGGATGAAAACATCTTGAATTCAGGCTAACCCGCAATAACTGCAAAAACTACAATAACTACTTTTACTCCAATTCCATGGGTTTAGCTCGTGTAGGCAAAATTTTACGTATAGCTAGAAGCTCGCTGTCGAGGCAGCGACGGGAAAATTTGGTTCCGTGGGCAAAGAGCCCGCCAGGCGCCCTTGACAGAGGGGAAGAGTGTGCTAAGCGACCGGTTCCCCGACGAGAGGGGAGGGCGGAATGGTCGCTAGGGGCGGCCGCGGCTTACTCTGCGGCTCGCCGCTACGAAGCGCGCAGAGCGGAGCCCGGTTCTGTGTTACGGAAGGGGCGTGCCTCCTCGCATCGAGTTTTCTCCTCGCCATGCGCTGATCACGGGAGCCAGCGGGGCCATCGGTCGAGCGCTGACCGAGGTGCTTGCCGCGCGACGTCCTGGGCTGCGCTTCTCGCTGGTCGATCGCGAGCCCGACGGCCTGGCCGCCCTGGCGGCAGAACACGGCGAGCGCGTCCACACCCAGGTTGTCGATCTCGCGGATCCCGCGGTCTGCCCGCAGCTGTTCCAGACCGCAGTCGCCGCCGCCGGTCCGGTGGATCTTTTGGTTAACTGTGCCGGCTTCATGGATGTGCGGGCCTTCGCCGAGACACCGTGGGAGCTGGGCGAGCGTCTGCTCAGCGTCGATCTGCTGAGCCCCCTGCGCCTGATGCAGCTTGCCGTGGCGCAGCTGCCGGCCGCGGGTGGCTTCATCGTCAACATCAGCAGCATGGCCGGGCGTGTGCCGCTGCGCGGCTGTGCCTACTACGGCGCGGCCAAGGCCGGGCTGCTCTTCGCATCGCAGATCGCCGGGCTAGAGCTGGCCGAGCGGCGCGTGCATGTGCTGTCGGTCTTGCCGGGACCCGTGCGCTCCCCTCTTGAAGCGGCGGCCCGCGCGCAGCTGCCCTCGACCTACCTCACTCGGCACCTGCCTACCGGCGATCCTCACGAGCTCGCGGTGCGCATCGTGGCAGCGCTCGTGCGCGGTCAGCAGCGCTTGGCCTATCCGTCGTTCTATCGCCTGGCCGACGAGGTCCCCGGCGTAGCCGAGCGCTTCACCCGCGCCTTCAGTCCGCCCGCCCGGCGCCAGCTGGCGGGGCCCGGGAATCGGGATGCGCTGCCAGCGACCGCCGCCGAGAGCGAGGATCCACCGCGCGTGTAGGGACCCCACCACCGCTAGCTGACCACGGGCTCGCCTCACTCACCGGGGATGCGCCCTTCGCAAGGAGATGCACATGGTGCAAGTCGATGTGTTCTGGGGCTATGGCTGGGGCGCAAGCCTCGCGGCAGCAGCGGGACGACCGCTGGGCCGGGCCGAGCAGCCGCTTTCGACGCGCTACTTCGTCAGCGCGCTGATCTTCCTGTCTCTATTCTGGGCACCAACCGGCATGCTGCTGCTCTTGCGTCACCCTAGCTGGGAGACAATGCAGGCCGCGGCCTCGCTGTCGTCGATGTCCGAGTGGCTGATCTTGGGATTCGGCATCACCAACATCACCCAGGGCATGCTCGGCTTCTGGGTCGGGCAGCGGCTGCTGGCCTCGGGCGGGCGCTATCTCGCGCAGCTCAACTGGATCGCCGGCTACTTCGGCATGTTCTTCATCCTGCTCTACGGCTGGGATGGTCTGGGCTATGACCGCTTCCTCTACGACCGCGATCTATTGCCCGGAAGTCCAGCCTGGACGCCAGGTGCCGCGACGGTGGCCGGGGGCGGAGTGGGGCCCGCGCTTTGGCACTTCCTGGGGAGCGGTGTGGCGCAGACGCTGTACATCGATGGCCTGTATCTGCTGCCGCCGTTTTTCTATTTGGCCTGTCGCTATGCAAAGCAGTCCTATCTCTCGCTCCCCGCGCCCGAGCGGACCGCCGTCCCGCCGCCGAAAAACCCCAGCCTGATCCTCCGCTACCTCGGCGGCGTGTTCCTGGTGGGCTTTGGTGGCGCGGCGTTCTGCGCTGCGGTCGTGCGCGGCGTCGCCTATCTGCTCGGGGTCGGTGATCACATCGAGCGCGGCCTCGGTCACATCCCAGCGCAGACGACGCAGCACATCCTCAGCTACTTCCTGGGTCTGCCGCTTGGCCTCGGCGTGCTGTGGTTTACCCTGCTGCGACCCGGGCGACTGGTGCAGCGCTATCTGCGTCCGCTGTGGCAGGTGGCCTAGTCGCTTCGTCGCCTAGTCGCGGCCGGCGGGCAGTAGCTGCGAGAGCAGCGTCGGCTGACCCGGCTCGACGATGCGCTGCAGAATGCTGACGTGGTCCCCGGGGTAGCGTGGGAAGTGCTCCAGCAGCGCGGCATGCACGCGCTTGGCGTTCAGCCCACCGCGATCCGCCAGCGTGCGCAGCTCTTCTTGAAATGCGAAGTAGGCGTCGGCGCTGATCAGGGCTTGCCAGAAGTTCTGCAAGCGAGCATCGCCGCGCACCGGCTGCGAGTGTTGGTAGTAGCGCGCAATCTGATCGCCCAGCTGCACGAGCAAGCCCTCGGTATAGTCGTGGACCTGATCGCCCGCTTGCGCGAAGCACAGGTGGACGCGGACCTGCGACGGCAGGGGATAGCGCAGGAGCCCCCGCGAAAGGGCCGGGTTTGGGCTCGTCGGATCGCCAGCAAAGAGCACCGACTCGGCGCGCAGATCCTCCATGCCATCGGGCATAAAGGGCTGCACCATGGCCATGCGCAGGCGACCGAGCCGCGTCGCATCCGAGGGTCCGTGGTAGCCGTGCCAGGGAGTGTCGATGGCCACCAGATCCACCGCGCCAAAGCGGGGCAGATCGCCACTTGCCGACAGCAGGTTGATGGCCAGCCGAGCAATCAGACCCCCGGCGCTGTGTGCCACCAGCATCAGGCGCTGCCCGCGCCGGAGGTGCTGCCGCGCCAGCCGGGTCAGTTCGTCGGCGAGACCCTGGCCGTTTTCGCGCGCCAAGCGTCCCAAGTCATCGAAGAACAGGGCATAGACCTGGTAGCCGGCCTGCGAAAACGGCGCCGCCAGCGGAGCCAGATCCGCGGGATGTCCAGCCAAGCCATGCACCAGCACCACCGGCGGTCGGCCAGCGTGATACGCCCCATCCTTGTCGCCCAGCGCATAGAGGGCGGGCCGCCGCTGCGGGGCGAGCAGTGTCTGTTCATCGCAGGCCCGGGAGAGCTCACGCAACAGCACAGCATGTGGCGCCCGCGCCGGCGCTAGCGTGCACGCCTGGGCCCGACTCACCGCCACCTGCCAAGCGACGAACAGCGTCGCCAGAGTCAAAAAAGCTGGCATCCAAGCTTCGGCCCTTCGGCGGGCCAGACGGGTCCACCGGAGGCACCCGCCAGCCAGCACTTCGCCAGGGGTCAACGGACAGCGGGAGCTTGGGTTCAAGGCAGGCATGAGTTCCTCAGGGCAAGGGCCAAGGCGGGAGATTTCTCGACGGGAGATCTGAGGCGCGTTCAGATCTAGCTGCTCATGCGGCTACGCGTCAGGGTTCGTCGGGCGGCGTCCCCCAAACGGGCACTGGCGGTGCTGATGGCAGCGCGGATGTCGCAGTCCGTGCGCTCGATGATGAGCTCGCGGCCGCCGATCTTGGTGCGCAGGATGCAGCGCTCGGCGACCCCGCCGCGCGGCCCATTTTCGTCGCGCAGATAGATATGAACCTGCGACACCTGCGGGCTGATGCGGGCGAGCGCGAAGTTGAGGCGGGTGCGGATGTACTGCTGCAGATCGTGGGTTACTTCGATGCCTTGACTACGAATCTGGTAGCGCATGACAGCCTCCGATCGATGCCGACTGGGCACCTGAAAGACAGCATGGGTTCGCCGCCAGCGCGCGTCCAATCTATATTTCATCGATTATCGATAGATATTATCGATAAGAACGATCATTCCGAACAGACCCCATAAATGCCGTCGAAGACGGATCATGTATTGACCATATGTATAGATAGACATCGAATAATCGACTGGACCTATCAAAAAAGTCTCCTAGCTTGGGGCGCTAAGACTGGGCGCTGCGGCGCAGGAGAGATGCACGATGCGACCTCGATCCAAGGTGGGGGCTGGACTGCACACGATGTTCGCCGCGAGCTTGCGGTCGTGGCGGCGGGTTCGCTGGGCCCTGGCGCTGCTCTGGGTCTGCATCGCCTTCCGGCCAACGCCAGCGCGGGCGCAGCAGGCCATCGTCACCATGCCGTCGGCCGATATCACCGATCGCGGCGTCGCCTTCGCCATGAAAGAGTCACAGCTTCGGGTCTGGGGGCCCAAGCCGATGTGGAACGCGACCTTCTTTCTGACCTATGGCATCGGCCACCACACCGAGCTCGCCGCCACCTTCTTCAACATCGGCGTTCCCGCCACCCGCAACGCCTCGCTCGCCGTTGGCGAGAAGACCTCGCTGCCGCTGTTTGCCGAGCGCTGGCCGCAGCTTGAGCTCAAGCTGACGTTTGGCGCCATGGGCCTGCTTTCGCTGGAGGCACAGGGGGCCGGCTACTGGCTGTACTCGCACCTCAGCCTGCGCCTGCCGCGCATCGAGACGCGGCTCAGCGCGGGCTTTAGCGTCGGCTCCCAGGTGCTGTTCCTAAAGGACGAGGCCACGAGCTTCATCGCCTCGATCGAACAGCCACTGCCGTGGCTGCACGGCCTGGTGCTGACCGCCGAGTGGTTCTCGGGTTCGCACGATCTGTCGAACCTGATCTTCGGCGCTGCCTATCACCCCACGCCGCGCGTCATCTTCGTCTTGGGCTACAAGATTCCAACCAAAGACGCCCACTTCGCGCTATCCGAGCAGGCCCTGGTCGGCGAGATCGGCTTCTTCTTTCGCTGAGGTGTGGTGCTGGCGTGAAGACCGCGACGGTAAATCGCGCTGCGCAGGCCCTCTCCGCCAGCGGGCTGCACGGTGGGGCCCCACGGACCCGGCCTTTTTCGGGGCGTCGAAAAGTCGAAAAAAAGAAGACTTAGCTGCCGCCCAGGCGGGTGCGGGCGGCCTGGCAGATGGCGGCGACGGCGGGGTTGCGGATGCGGCGGTCGACGGTGATGGCGTAGAAGCGCTCTTGTACGCCGGAGAGCTCGCTGATCAGCTCGCAGTCGTACTTGGCGCGCAGCTCATCGGCGAGGATCAGGGGGGCGGCGAACAGTCCGATGCCAGAGCTGGCAAAGACTTTCAGGAGCGCGCTGTCTTCGAACTCGCCGACGATGTTGGGGCGTAGCTGATGCGCCGACAACCACTCGTCCAGCGAGCGGCGCAGCATCGTGTGCTCTAGCGGCAAGAGGAGCGGTGCCCCTTCCAGCGAGGTCGGAAAGCGCGAGCGATAACGCCGGGCCAGCGCTGCCGGGGCAAACAGGGCCACGGCACTCTCACCCAGCAGGTGATTGAAGGCTCGCACATTGCTTCCCGGGGCCAGCGGCGCATCGCTCAGCACCACGTCCAGCTCATGCACGGCAAGCTGCGCCACCAAGCGCTCGGGTCGATCTTGGCGGCACACCAGGCGCACGGGCTCGCCGAGCTTGTAGGCCGGTGACAACAGCTGAAAGGCGGTCAGTTTCGGCAGCGCATCGGCGATGCCAGCGACCAGGCGAAGCTGTCGCAGGCTGCGCTCTTTGAGCGTCTGCTGCAGATCGCGGCCCAGCGAAAAGATCTCGTCGGCGAACTGAAAAGCGAGGCGTCCGGCTTCGGTCAGCACCACGTTGCGGCCGGAGCGCTCAAGCAGCGGCTCACCCAGGCTGTCCTGCAGCTGTCGCAGCTGCGTGCTGATCGTCGGCTGCGTCAAGTGAAGGACCTTCGAGGCCGCAGTGACGCTGCCCTCGCGGGCCACGGTCCAGAAGTAGAACAGGTGCTGAAAATTGAGCCATTCCATGCGCTATCTATACAGAAAAGCTATGGATGGAGGGACAGGAAATCCCCACCCGGCCGATGCTGCACCGGGATGGGGAGGTGCAGGCGGGGCCGCTACAGCGAGGGCTTGGTCGGCAGGGCGACCGCAGTCGGCTGGGCCGCGGTCTCGACAATCGCCACCGCCTGGAACGAGGGCGGCGTCGAGCCGACGAGGCCGGTGGCAAAGACGGTGACGTTCTGACCGCGCGTGGCATCGGCGACGCCCGACTCGATGACGATGTCGAACAGATCCTTGGGCTGGCCGCTGGCTCGCACCTTCAGCGTCGTGACCGGCAGACCGGTCGCGAAGTCGAGGTAGCCCGTCGCGCGCGGGAAGGCGAGGTTGGTCAGCAGGGCCTTGCCACCCGCGAGGACATCGACGGCCGGAGCATCAGGCGCAGCGTGCACCACGCGCAGTCGCGTCGCTCCGCCGGCATCCTTGGCCGCAAGCGGCAGTGCGGACAGCGCCAGCTTGCGATCCGGCGCGACGCCGCCACCCACCTGGCCGTGCGCAAACACGCTCCACGACAGCACCGGCAATAGCTTGACGTTGGCGCTCAGCACGGCAGTCGGCTGACCGGCCGGGCGCACCTCGATGGGATAGACGCCACCCGGCACTTCCAGGCGCGATGAGACAGCGCGATAGGCCAGGCCGCGGATCAGCGGATCGCCGGTCTTGGTGACGACATCGACGGACGGTGCATCAGGCGAGGTGTGCACGACGTAGAACGAAGCCTTGGGCGCCTTGTCGTTGATCTGCACGCCCAGATCGATCAACTGACCGCTGTCTTCCTGCACCGCCGAGACCGCGAAGAAACGGTTGTCGGCGACGAGCGGATTGATTTCGCCGAAGGCAATCGCGGTCAGCACGGTGCCGCGTGGGATGGCGGCATCGGGGGTCGCCACGAACGCCAGATCAACGGCGGCATCGCCGGGCCGCACGCCGAGCGCGGTCTTGGGCGCGAGGTCAGCGTTGATCTTGGCGAAGGCCGAGGCCTCGCCAAACTTCACGTCGTTGATCAGCGTCGA
>DAORCZ010000436.1:0-1936 GCA_035345735.1 Pseudomonadota bacterium
GCATGCCCGAGCCCTGCCAGGCGAGCGGGGTTGCCCACAGGCTGTCGTCCGTCGCCGTGGCGCGGCGTTCGACCCGAGCCCGTGTGAAGTGCAGGCGGTTGCGATCGGGCTCGACCGGCTGGGCCAAGCTGACCCAGGCCCGCGGCCGTAAAACCTCGGCAGCGGCGACGCCACACAGACGACGCAGCGCCGGACGAACGAACAGCTCGAAGCTGACCATCGACGAGGCGGGGTTGCCAGGCAGGCCAAACCACAGCACGCGCCGCGCCGAAAGGCCGCTGCCGCAGTCGATGTAGCTAAAGGTCAGCGGCTTGCCCGGCTTCATCGCTACGCGGGAAAATTCTTCGACGGCGCCAAGCTCGGCCAGCACATCGCGCACGTAGTCGAACTGACCGACCGAGACACCTCCCGACGACACCACGACATCGGCGCGCAGGGCCTCGGCAAAGGCGCGGCGCAGCTCGGCGGGATCGTCGGTGGCGATCGGCAGGATACGCGGCACGCCACCGGCTTCGCAGATCTGCGCGGCGAGTGCGTGCGAGTTGCTGTTGCTGATCTGGCCGGGACCCGGCAGACGATCGGCGGGCACGAGCTCATCGCCGGTCGACAGCACCGCGACCTGCGGCTGACGATGCACCGCGATCAGCGTCCGCCCCAGCGCCGAAAGCGCCCCGATCTCACCCGCGCCGATCGTCGCTCCGGCCGGCAACACGACATCGCCGAGCCGCACATCTTCGCCGGCTCGACGGATGTGCTGACCCGGACGAGCGGTGACGCGGAAGCGCACTTGGCCGGCAGCCTCTTCCGCTTCCTCGCGCATGATGACGGCGTCGGCACCGGCTGGCAGCGGGGCACCGGTCATGATGCGCAGGCAGGTCCCGGGGGCAAGCGGCTCGGTCGCGGGATGGCCGGCCGCAATCACGCCCAAGACTGGCAGCGGCTGCCCCGGCACGACGTCAGCGGCACGCAGCGCGTAACCATCCATCGCCGAGTTATCCCACGGCGGCAGCACGCGCTCGGCCACAAGCGGCTGCGCAAGGACACGCGGGGCGCGAGCCGATCCCGCCTGGTGCAGATCAGTCATCTCAGCGGCAAGCGGTGCGACATGGCGCAGGATCGCCGCCAGAGCCTCGTCGGGCGTCAGCATGACATCGTGGGCAGCAAGCGGCTTCATGGCCCGGGTCTCCCGCGCTTAGCGCGACAGCAATAGTCCAGCCAGACGCGGCAGCAGATCTAGCCGCGCCGCGTCGAGATCGGGGGGTAGCACAGCCAAGCTATGAGCCAGCGTGGCCAGCGTCTCGCGCAGCAGGCGCTGACTCGCCTCGACCCACAGACCGGCAAACTCGGCCTCGCCAAACGAGCGCGAATAGACCCGCTCGCGCAGGCTCTCCATCAGGCCCGCGACGACGCGAGGGAGCGGCTCGACCTCGCCCGACAGCGGCGCATCCGTCCCCAGCAGCGCAGCGCGCAGCGGCAGCAGATCGGCGCGAGAGAGCGGCACCAAAGCCGGCGGGCGATCGAGGAGCTGATTGGCGAGCAGCGTGCCGATCAGATCGACAAGCTGCGCCTCCGCCTCCGCCGTCGTGCTGCGGCCTAGCGTGTCAGCGATGTGCTCGCGCCGCAGGCCCAGGCCGGTGGTTAAGAGCTTGCTCAGCGTCGAGAGCTCGCCCAAGAGCGCGGTGCCTCGGCCCAGATCGGCCAGGCTGGCGAACGGACGTAGCTTGTGGGCGGCAGCCGGCAGGCTCTCGGTCGCCGCGCGATCGAGATAGGGGCTGTAAAGCGGGCGTAGCTGCAGGATCGCCGCCAGCGGCTCGCCCAGACGCGGGGGTAGGCGCGCGGTCACCAGCTGAGCACTCGCTTCGCCCTCGCCGGCGGCCTTGGCAGCGGCGGTGCGCAGCGGGGTCAGCACCCCTTCACTGCTGCCGACCAGCACCAC
>DAORCZ010000436.1:2036-6974 GCA_035345735.1 Pseudomonadota bacterium
AGCTCGACGAGATCGGCCGACAGCACGCGATTGCCCAGCACCATCAGGTGCTGCACCAGCAGCGCCTGCTCGGGATCGCTGAGCTGCGCCACAGCGCGAGCGAACGTGCTGTCATCGCTGTGCAGGCCCGGCACGGTCCGCAAGAGCGCGCCCGACACCGTATCGCTGCCCGGCAGCACGTGCACCGCGGCCGGTGGCGAAGCCGAAATCGCAGCCGCCAGCGGCTGTAGCTCCGATGGAGGCGGCGGCTTGCTGGGATCGAGCAGGAGATAGACCTTCAGCGCCTCGTAGTAGTCGATGTAGCCCAGGTCGGCCATGCGCCCGCTGCGGAAGCGATACGCGGCCTCGGAGGTCTCGGGCCCGACGTCGTAACCGGCGCTATGCACGATGGCTCGCGCCAGCTCAGCATCGCCGCGATACAGCGTATCCAGCAGGCGGGCAAGCTGTGCTGAGCTGTCGCCGACCTCGCCAAAACTCTCGGTGGGACGCCCCTCAGCGACCTCTGCCCCATCGCTCGTTTCCGGCAGGATATCAACGCGGAACATGCGGTCGGGGGTGTCGAAGAACTGGCCTTCGGCCTCCTGCGGCGGCTCTTCGTTTTTGTAGATGTCGTAGACGCGCAGGCGCGGCCCTAGGAGCGCCGTCCACAGCTCAGGATCCAGCCCCTCGGCGACGCTGGCCAGCTTGGCCGGACCTAGCTCGGACAGCGCCAGCAGCCAGGGCAGCACGCGCGGCAACGAGGCGCGATCGCGATCCCAGCCGTCCATATCGACAAACGCCTGCACCTGCTCGGGCGAACACAGCGCAAGGACATCCAGCGACTCAGCCAGCCCCAGCGAGCGAATGAACAGGAACAGCGGCTGCGCCGGTGTCGCGCGCACCAGACGACCGACATCAGGACGCTCAAGCAGGCCCTCTAGGATCTGGGCGGGGGGCGCGCTCTGGGCCAGCCACTCGCCGCCGCTGGCATAAAGCGGCGTGATGGCAGGCGGGTTCTTCGCGGCCGGCACCGACGGAGATTTTCCCGAGGAAAGCTTGGCAGCAGACGGCGGAGGGGGGCGCTTAGGCATGGTGACTTAATAGCGCAGCGTCGAGCGCACGTCGCGCACGGTGTCGTCCAGGGTCTCGGCCGGATCGCGGCTGACAAAGCCTAGCTCGCGCTTGGCCAGCGACGAGTCGCAGTACCAGTACACCTGCCCCATCTCGAACGACACGCGATCGATGGGCGAGGACACGCCGCGGTGCTGACACACATGATCGACGGCCCGCGTCACACGATTGACCAGCGAATTCCAGCCGGCCGGCACGCGCAGCCACGGGCCTTCGACCTTGGCGATGCGGCCCAGGCGACCGAGGAATTCGGCGAAGGTCCAGTTCGGTCCGCCCAGCAGATAGCGCGCCCCGGGACGGCCGCGCTCCATCGCTGAAAGGCACGCGCTGGCTGCGTCGCGAACGTCAACGAACGACAGCCCGCCCGAGGGAATCGCCGCGATCTCGCCCACCAGAAACTTGCGCACGTCTTCCGTCGAGGAACCGCGCCGATCGCCCGGCCCAAGCAGCAGGCTGGGATTGACGCAGACGATCTCTAGCCCAAGCCGCGTCCCCAGATCGAGGGCCAGCTTTTCCTGATAGATCTTCGACAGGTAGTAGGGCCAGGTGCCGCACAGCTCGACGGGATAGGGGAAGGACTCGTCAGGGATCGGAACTGGCGAGCGACTGACGGCGATGGTGCCCGAGGTGCTGGCAACCACCACCCGCCGCACCCCGGCAGCCTTGGCAGCTTGCAGCAGGTTGCGCGTGCCTTCGACATGCACACGCATCATCTCTTGCGCCTTCTGCGGATCGCGCGAGACCTGGCCGGCCAGGTGATAAACCTCGCGACAGCCGTCGAGCGCCGCCGCTAGATCGTCCGCGACGCCTGCCGTCCCCGACTCACTCGCCGGAGCCAGGATGTCGCCCAGATACTGCGAGACGCCCAGCTCTTTGAGCGCCGCCGAAGGCTGACGTACCAGCGCACGCGCCGAGCGTCCTTGCGAGCGCAGTGCACGCAGCACGTGTTCGCCCAGAAAGCCGCTCCCCCCGGTCACCAAGACTGGCTGGTTTCCGTCGGGCTTTGTGGTCTTTAGCGAGGTCGTTGTGCTCATCTGGGTTCCCAATGCGGGCGCGCAGCATATCAAGCGTCTCCCCCGGCACAAGCCGCAATCGCACGGATCGGTGACGGCCCCAGACCGGCCCCGCAAACCGGCAGCCCGCCCGGCCCACGCATTGACTCGGCCGGGTGATGTTGCGAGATTGGCGCGGTGCGACCAGGCGCCGATTACGCGGATGATCCGTCGGAGAGTCCGGCGAGGGACCGGCCAGGTGAGCGAGCAGCCGGCTCGCTGGGGCTGGCCGTACTGCCGGCGCTTGCCGTGGCCGCGCTGGTGCTCCTGCCCTATCTGAGAAAAGCCTTCACCATCGACGACACGCTGTTCCTGCTGCAGGCCCAGCAGGCGCTGCACGATCCGCAGCATCCGACGGCGTTTGTCGTCGTGTGGTCGGATGTCGCGGCGCGGCTCTCGGCCATCATGCCCAGCGGCCCGATCATGGCCTATCTGCTGCTGCCGACGGTGGCCCGCGGTGGGGCAGAGTGGCTGGGGCACCTCAGTCAGCTGGCGCTCCTGGCCCTGGGTCTGTTGTCGACGACGGGGCTGGCGCGGCGGCTGGGGGCATCGTGGGGCGAGGCGCGCATCGCAGCCCTGCTGACTGCGACGTCACCGGCAGTCCTCGGCATGGCCAGCACGGTCATGCCTGATGTCGCGGCGATGACCTTCGGCGTCCTCGGCATCGAGCGCTACCTCGCCTTCCTCGGCGCGCGAAGCCGGAGCCGAGCGCTCGCGAACGCACTCCTCAGCGCACTGGCCATGGCCGTGGCCGCGCTGTGCCGCACGCATGTCGGGCTGTTGCTCGGCATCGCCGCGCTGTTCGCGATCGAAGAAGAGCTCTTCCCGCTCTTCGCCCCGCTGACCGCGCCCGGTCTGCCCGCCGTGCCGCCGCTGCCGCGACGCCTGGCCGAGCTTGCGACGCTGCGACTCTTGCGCCGTCTGAGCCCACTCTTTTTGGCGCTTGGCCTCGTCGCCCTGGTGCTGCGCCTGACGGCCGATCCGCTGGGCGGGACCGGCGTGGTCAGCTCGACCCGCTTCTTTGCGACGCTGGTTTCGCTGCCCGCCAACCTCTTGGCCTTTCTTTCGTACCTGGCGCTGACCGTGCCGCTGGTGCTGCCCTGGGCCATCCTGCGACGGGCCCAGCTCTCGCGGCGCCTGATCCTGTGGGCCAGCCTGCTGTCGCTACCGCTGTTCCTGCTGGCCCACCATCCACGCGGCCTGCCGCTGGCTCCGCTGGTCGGGCTGTCGGTGGCCTGTCTTTACGACCTTGTCGGCAGCCTGCTGCGAGCCCGCGATGCCCGGGGCGTGGTGCTGCTGGCCTGGATGGGTCTGTCGCTGCCGGTGGCGTTCTACATTCACTTTGCGCCGAAGTATCTCGTGCCCTCGATGCCGGCGATCGCGATCTTGCTGGCCCGCTTTCTGTGTCGCAGCCCGGCCCTCCTGCGCCTGCCTGAGCACCTTGGCTCCGACAAGCCGCAGGCCGTGACGCTAAAGACTGCACAGCGAGTGCTCTCCGGAACGCTCATCGGCGGCGCCCTTTTGTCCCTGCTCATCATCCACGCCGACGCCGGCTTTGCGGATCTGGGACGACAGGCGGCGAGCCGGTGGATCGCCCCCCGCGTCGCGCGCGGCGAGCGGGTCTGGTTCTGCGGTCACTGGGGTTTTCAGTGGTACGCGCAGCGAGCCGGCGCCCTGCCCCTGACCCGCGATCCGCCGCTGCCCCAGCCCGGCGATCTCCTCGTCGCCAGTCAGCGAGCCGACTGCTATCACCTGCCCCGCTATCCCGATCGCCAGACCCTGGACACGCTCAGCGACTTCAGCATCGGTGGGCGGGCCATGGCCTCCGAGGTCGGGGCCAGCTTCTTTTCCAACGGCGGCGGCTTTCTGCCGTGGATGGTGAGCTGGCAGCCGCTCGATCGCTACGACCTGTTTCGCCTGACCGGTCCCGCCCGTCCCCCCCTCGGCACGACGCCGCCGCTTACCGCCCCCGCGTCGCCTGCACGCAGCAGTGTCGCGGGCGACAAAAGGTCTGTACCCTGATGGCCGTGAGGTCGTTCTTCTTCGGTTTTGTCACCGCAGCGGCGCTGGCGGCTGCCGGCTATCACTACTACCTACAGAAGCCGGACAGCGATCCCTGCCGCGTCTGCAGCACCGGAACCAAGTGCGCCGCCGGGCTGTGCGTAGTCGCCGTGACGCCACCGCAGCCCGTGCCAAAAAAGCGCGTGTTCCGTCGCGGACCCACAGGCGGGACGCCGACCGCCGGAGGCCCGATAGCCGCCGCTGGCAACCCCGCCCTGCCCGGCATCGAAGGCCCCACCGAAGCCCCCATGGCCCCTGCCGAGCCGCCACCCCCTCCGCCACCCCCGCTCAAGCCCGAAGAGCGCCGCCTCATCGCCGTCGGCGACAAGCTGACCGGCACCGAGGTCCTCAACCTCGCCGAAGCCAACAACGGCGCCGAGCGCGAGCTAACCCAAGAAGACATCGACGCCGTCTTCCGCCCCAGGCAGGCCGCCATCATCGGCTGCATCGACGACGCCCGCGGCGAAGCCCAGCTTGACGGCCAGATCACCGTCGCCTTCCGCATCCGCCGCAGCGGCGACGTCGCCGGCGTCCGCGTCGAAGCCCCCGCCTACCTCATCAACCACGGCCTCCTCGACTGCTGCCGCCGCACCGTCACCGCCCTCCGCTTCCCCCTCTCCACCAAAGCCCAGATAGTTACCTACCCCTTCTCCCTCCACTAGTATTTCTGCATAACCCCCAAGAAGCCAAAAGGCGAGGGCCGCCCGGAACCTTT
>DAORCZ010000437.1:0-6972 GCA_035345735.1 Pseudomonadota bacterium
ACAGCAGTCCCATGGACAAGCCCCTTTTGGGCGAGCCCAGCGAAGGGACGCCGCGCGCCCGCATCTGGGTCTTCCGCACCGACTGCTAGCCGCCTACACCCTTGCAATGGACGCACTCATGATCGCACCGAACAGGGACCGGCCCCGCACAGCGCCCCGAATCCCCCCTCGCCATGGCCCGAACGCCCCTCTTCTCCAAAACGGGCTTCGGCCCACTATTGGGTGGGGTCTTGTCGTTGGACTGCTCCTTGGCCTGGTCTATGGGTTGCTTGGGCTGTCGGCGGCACATGCGGACTCCAGCGTACGAATCTGGGGATTCCAGCGCGGCTGCGAGCGAATGCCGGACGTGGACCGAGCGCTCGAAAGGGCACTCTTCAAGCAAGGGCTGCCCGTCGGACTGCTCCAAGGGCCTAATGGTGAGCCCTTGCCCGCTTGCCAAGGCGAACGCTGTGCGCAGCTCGTCACGGCCGCCTGTCCAGGAACGCCGGGTCGGCTGCTCGGTGGGCAGGTTGTGCAGCGCGATGGCCTCATCAAAGTTCGTCTGTGGCTTGTCGATCTAGAGAACGGCCAGGTCGCGTATCAGGACGACTATTGCGAGTCCTGCAACTTGTTGTCGGCGCTAACCGCCCAGACCCGGACGTTCTTGCGTGCCCCAAACTTTGGCGGACCGCCCGCGCCCGCTCCTTCGTACTGCTCGGCCAGCCCCGGAGCCGCGGCAGCCCCGGCGACAGCCCCAACGACAGCGACAGCCGCTGGCCCCTTGTTCCTGTTGGTGTACGGCGATGGAAAGCATCGTCCGCAGCTTGTGGCCGCGCTGAAGTCGCAGCTTGAGCAGCCAGGACGCCCGGTTCAGCTCGTCAGTGCCGAAGGCAAGACCGCGAACACCGAGACGCTGCAGCGCATCGTCGCCGGCCATAACGGAGCGCAGGTGTTTGCGGCAGACGTGCAGAAGGAAGGCCGCGTCATGCTGTACCTGTATGACCAAACTAGTGAACTTACCAACGCCCAGTCCGTCGACTGTCCCGACTGCCAGAAGGATGTAAATAGCCTGGTCGGACGTGTTCAGGCTGCCGTCGCGCCGCTCCTCGGACGCTGCTTTGGCACACAGTGCGCAGGGCACGGGCGCCCACCCGTTGCCGCCTGCGAGCCCTTCGTTGAGCCCCTTTGCCCCGACCTCGATGTGCTGTCGGCTGCGATCGCTTCAGCCCCACGCCCTCGTCGCTCCGTGGCGACGTTGGATGCCGGGACGGCGACCCTAATCAAAGGACTTACCTGGGGGGCCTTCGCCGCATCGTCTGCCACCGCGCTCGGCCTGGCCATCGCCAACCCCTTCGTCGTGCAAGAGAGTGCCGGCCTTCCTTTCGCAAAGACGCTGACCGCCCCGGCCTGGACTGCGGCGGCGCTGTCGGCCGGCGTTCTCGCTGTCGCGATCCCGATCACGGTGGCAGTGAACCGAGCCCAATCCCGCTCGCAGCCTACTGCCGCGGCTCGTCCCCCTTCGGCATCGCCGATCCTGTGCCCTTCGCCCTAGTTCGCTCGGAGCCTTCCATGCGTACGCAAATCACCATCGCTGCTTTCGTGTGTCTCATGTCCGGCTGTGAACAGTGGGTCCCCCTCTTTGACCTCGGCGCAACGGGGGGCGATCTCGGCTGCCCATCCCCCCCCGATCTGGCGACGCCGGCTGCCAAGTGCGCAGCGGCCAAGGGGCTCTCCGGCGACAACCTCCTCTGCGTCGATTTCAAGGATGTGCAGAACCTGACCAGCTTGACCGGCTGGAACTTCTCCTGCCTCGGGCCATTCACCTGGACCAGCACAGGCGGTGCGCTGCAAGTGAACAACTTCGGCACCTTCAACGATGACTGCACCGCGCGGTTGCCCTCGATCAACCTCAACGACGCCGACAAGCGAGCCTACAAGTCGCTGACGCTGTCGCTGGTCCACCGCATCGACCTCAACGACCCGGAGCAGAAGGCGCAGATCTTTTTGAATGACACCAGTGATCAGACGCGCCTGATGTACTTCGCCACCGGCAAGAAGAACCCCTCGCGTCAGCGCACGATCGTCGAACTGGACCAAGCCGACCTCCCCACCATGCTCAACAACGCCCCGCAGTGGATCTTGAAGCTCAACTCATCGGTGATGGTTTCTCGCCAAGGCTGGCAGATCGAGTCGATCGCGATCCAGGGCGTGCGCTAGCGGCTTGACCCCGCACCGCGCCTCGCCCTAGCGTCGCCTCATGCCCCTAAGAACCCTGCTGCTCTTCGTCTCGGCCCTCGCCGCCTGCCACTCCCCCATCCCCGATCCCGATCCGCCGTCCGTCGATCTCGGCTGCCCATCCCCCCCCGATCTGGCGACGCCGGCTGCCAAGTGCGCAGCGGCCAAGGGGCTCTCCGGGGACAACCTCCTCTGCGTCGATTTCAAGGACATCCAGGCCACCAGCAATGCAGAGCTAAACACCGCGCTTCCCGGCTGGGAGTTCTATTGCTTCCCGCAGACGTTCACATGGACGACAAGCGGAGGCTTGCTGCAGGTCGGCAACTTCGCGACGTTTAACAGCGAATGCACGGTGTATTTGCCCCCGATCAGCCTCAACGACCCGGACAAGCAGGCGTACAAGTCCGTCATGCTCTCTTTGGTGCATCGGGTCGACCTCGTTGAGCCGGAGCAGAATGCACGCATTTTTCTAAACGAGAGTTTCGATCAGACGAGGTTGATGTACCTGGCGACGGGGAAGAGGAATCCCCCGCGTCAGATGACAACGATCACGTTGGAGGTGTCGGAGCTTCCAGCGAGGATCAACAACACGCCGAAGTGGATCTTAAAGCTGAGCGCGGAGGCGATGGGGGGGCGCCAAGGGTGGCAGATCGATTCGATCGCGGTCCAGGGCGTGCGCTAGCGCCTTGACCGGGCGCCGCGCTTCTAGCATCGCAATATCCTCGTATGGACGCTGCCGCTTTGCGTTTCGACACAGGAATCGCCCTCAAGCATTTGTTTAGCGCGAGCTAAACTCCCGACTGGCGCTAGTGGGGCAAGTGACCCCGGAAGTTCGCAGAGGAAAACAAAGGATGAAGACCCACTACCTGCTGGATCGCTTCTTTCCGATGATTCAGCCACACGACTGGCCGGGTAAGAGCGCGACGCTCCATCGCAGCCTCTGCTTCATGCCGCGGCTGGTGGGGACACCGTGGCTGTCGTTCTACTTCGAACTGGATGGAAAACGGAACTATGTGGATTCTGGGGTCCTGGCACGGCTGGGGCTCGGTGCGGAGCAACTCGAAGCGGTGGCAATCCGGAACGTGGTACGAACGTCGGCGGTCTGGGAACCCTTGAGGTTGGGTGCGGCGGTAGTAGACCAGCGCGTCGTACTCAGGTGCATCGACCAGCCTCATGCCTGCGAGAGAATCCTTGAGCCGGAGTTTCTTGAGCAGGGACGGGGCATGCTGTCCGCCAAGGCGCTGTGCGCCACCCTCCCGCAGCGCGGCATGCTGCTCGTCGCGCCGTTCGACGACTTTGAGATTTTGATGCGGCTCGGCAAGCACTTCCACGACAACGCGGAGAATCCCCGCATCAGCCCCTGGGTCTTCGCCATCAAAGATGGCGCCATCTGCGGTCGCTTCTTCGAGGAGAACGGAGAAGTTGGGCTCGATGCGGTGGTCCCACCTAGGCGCTGAATCAAGCTCTCGAGAATTTCGGGGCCAGAACAGACAGCGCTTTGTCGATAGATCGGGCGGTGGAGGACGATGGATCCCGACTCAAGCGCTCCAGTGAAACCCGGCGCCGAGGTTCTTCTTGCCCGAGCGCAGCCTGTACGATATCGCGAATGGTCGCTACATCCGGGCGGCAAACAGCTGATAGCGGATAGTCCTTCAGAGCCTCGAGGAATGCTTCGATCGCACGTCGACGATCCCAGGCCAAGAGCGCCGTCCCTGCTGTATGCCGGACATCTGCATCCTGATCATGAACCGCATGGGCTAGCGCCGCGATGATGCGCTGCGATACCGGAGACTCCGACGCTGTCATCACAAACAGCTCACTAACGCGAAGTCGCTGCAGCGTCCTTGCAGCCTGAGAACGGACCTGGCTCTCGCCAGAGAGGAGGCCTGCAATGCAGGGCTCGACGGCGCGCACTCCCAGGCGCAGGAACTTCTGCATCAACTCTTCGTAGTCGGCTTGGAGATGCTGGCCGCCAAACTCGCCTTCGTATGCGTCGATCGCGATCTGTGCGTCGACCATCTGCCTTAGCAACGGGTGCGTCGTTCCAACCTCTCTAGCGCTCTCATAGCCCATAAGCTGCATCCTATCAAGTTGAGGCAGGTCCCGCTGTCAAGCCCAGCCCACCAAGGCGTGCTCGGTTGGGAAGCAACCCTCTGTATCAGTGATTGCCAGGTTGCGTCTCTGGGCGCGCCGCGTCATTGGCATCGCCGGCGCGGATCTGCCGGTAATACTCCTCGGCCCATTGCTGTAGGCGAGCGAACTGAATGTGCTGCTCGGCTTGCTGCTGTTGTTCGAGGGGGAGAGCGAACAGAGAACGATATTTCCCCTGCTCAAGTTCCAACGAAGCATCACCGCGGTGGAAGTCAGTAATCAGCGCCCGCGCGGTCTTGTACTGATCTGCCATCTTCGTGTTCATGACGCCTTGCGCGTCAGTGCTCAGCATCGTTGGGACATCTTGCATCATCAAGGAGAGTAGAGCGTGGTTCTGCAGAATGTCGCCACTCTGGTTTGGTTGCAGAGCCCCGGTCTCCACATTGCTAATCAGATTAGCTTCGGCCATGACTCCAAGCTGTTTCATAATGGCGATCTGTTCGGGAGTGGCATGGGTGGCGTGTCCGAAGCGGATCCCAACCTTGTCAGTCGCTCGCAGCTCAGGCCCATATCCCAGATTCTGAAGCGCTCCCAAGAGAGTGTCCACGTTGTGTTCGGCGTTCCCGTAGTGGATGGGTTGATTGGTCGTCGGATCGATCGCTCCTTGATAACGATGGAAGTCGCCAGGCTCACGGTTCTGCATGATGGGGTATCCTTCACCGACGTGCGGACGCAAGGTCAATTCTCGACCACGTTTTTCCGCAGCCGAACGGACCAAGTCATAGAGTTCGAGGATGTTCTCGGCCCCCTGCGGGGTGAACTTGTTTTTCTCTGGACCTGCGATGTCCACTCCCATGACATCGGCGCGGTCCAAGACCCGGGCCATATTCGCTTTCACCTTGGAAGGCAGCCCCGCCCGATCTGTAGATAGGCTCTGATCGGTCGATACCATCGCAAGGAATCGGAGGTCGCTCTCGATCCCGTCCTGCGCCAACCGCCCCTGTACCCGTTCGATCATCTCGGGCGGCAGGCGCTTCATCAGTTTGTTGAGGCTGACTGACTGTTCTGAATACTTGATCCCATCATCATGCAGGGCGCGGATGGTTCCTTCGGTGAAGGCCTCGTAGCGCTGGTTGGTCATCAGCTCCTGGAGGTTCTTCGCCTGCTCTCTGGTAAGGCCGCCTTTTTCGATCAGCGCTTCCGGCTTGGCCCGCATGACAGCCGCCATCGCGTCGTCCTGGGTGCCGCTCTTCGGTGTGAACGCCTCGATGAGCTTCTGTTGCTGCTCGCTCGTAATCTGGGCCTTCGGATCCTTGGACACCGCGGACATCTCAAGCACCGCCGGCATCTCATTCTGAATGTCGATCCGTCTCTGGATCAGCTCATCGCGGGGGGTGTACGCGCTATCGAATGGGGTAGTCTCGCTGGTAGTGAGGAGCTTGCTCAAAACATCTGTGACCTGCTCCGGTTTTAGCTTGCCGCGCTTGGGCAGAACATCTTCCCTTAGCACGCGCCACGCGGCGGGCGCCTCTTTCTGAAGC
This sequence comes from Pseudomonadota bacterium, assembly GCA_035345735.1. GTDB lineage: Bacteria > Myxococcota_A > Polyangia > Palsa-1104 > JAEUJZ01 > JAEUJZ01. The sequence goes on from DAORCZ010000437.1 coordinate 5,847, forward strand.
GCCGAGTTTTGCAAGAAGTCTCGCTGGATGCGCTTGAGCAGGACATCGGGTTTCCCCATCCCCGCCTTTTGGACAAAGTAGTCGACCCCGACCACACCAAGAAAGTGGTTATGCAGGTCCACGCCCGGATGCGCGCCTTCCCCTCCCAACTCGGGGGCCTCAGCGTGTTCCGGCGTCAGCGGCTTCTTCGCCGAATCGGTCGGCGTCCCCTTGGCGATAGCCTCTGTCTTCTCGGGCGGCAGGTGCTCCGCGAGTTTCGCCGCTGACTCTACTGGCAGCTCAGCCTGCACCTTGCCCGCAGCCTCGGGTGGCAGCTGCTCCTGAATCGCTGCTGCCTTCTTCGCCGGCTGTGCCTGCGCCAGCTTGGCCGCTTCTTCGGGCGGCAGCGCCTGGGTGATGCCCGCGGCGTGTTCTGACGACAGCGTCTCGATGACCTTGGCTGCGGCCTTAGCGTCGGGGTGCGGGCTTTCTCCTGGCTTTGCCGCAGTGTTGCTGGTCGGCGGCTCGGCTGTTTCGCTTACGGGCGGCGTAGGCTCTGGTGACCTCGGCTCGGCCGCCTGGGCTTTGGCCTTGAGGTGCTGCTCATGCAGCGAACCTTGATAGCCCGCTGCGGCACCCTGCGCAGTGCCGCCAGCGACCGAACTGACCCACTTGTTCAAAAGCTGGCCGGAGTCCCCGTGATACATCTCGGGGTTCACGAGGTTGCCCGCGACGGCGCCTGCGCCACCCGACACGCCGCCCTTCCACGCGCTGAAGCCCGCGCCTCCGTGCCCCATGGCGTGGTTGACGTACCCCGAGGCCAGACCCGACGCCGTGCCGGTGAGCAGGCCCATGCCGCCCACCTTGGCTAGTGTGCCCAGCGGATTCGCTCCCTTCCACGTATTCGGATCAAGCGATGCGCTGGTCACATTGTTGATCGCATTGCCGGCTGCGCCCGAGACGCCTGCCACGATCAACTGCTGCCCCAACTCCGATGAAGTCACGCCCTTGGCTAAGTTCGACAGCGAGCCCCCTACCGCCCCCATAGCGCCGAGCGCACCGCCTGTCGCCGCGCTCACCCCCGTCATGACGAGATCGTTGCGCAGATCCTCGTTTGAATAGCCCGCACCCTGAATCGCGATCTTGG
>DAORCZ010000438.1:0-6960 GCA_035345735.1 Pseudomonadota bacterium
TCGCAGCGCAGCAGCAGGCCGCGCACGTTGCGCTCGGTGAACTGGCGACCTTTCAGCGGTATCCAGCCTTGTTCATTCAGGATCGACGCGATCTGGCGATGCGTGTGGCCGCGTCCGCGTAGCTCGACGATGCGCGCCTTCACTTCATCGTCGGTGTGGGGGCGGTCGTTGATCGGACGCGGGCTGATGTGGCTCAAGCGCAGTCGGAGGTTGTAGATCAGGCTCTTGGTCCAGCGCTGACCCTGCGGCGGTGGTGTGCCAGCGGCGTTCAGATGATTGGCCATCTCGGTGATGCCGACGCCTTCGAGCGCCCAGGTCTTGAGCTTCTCAATGACCGCTTGCTCGTCATCATCCTCGACGAGAATCCGCATGCGCGGGTTGCCTGGTGCAGGAATCGCTTTCTTGCCATACGGCACCTTGCCGAAGTGATAGCCGCTCTCGCGGATATGCCGGATGGCCTCGCGCGTGCGTTCTCCAGTCGCTTCGCGTTCCATCTGCGCAAACACCAGCAAGATGTTGATCAGCGCGCGACCCAGCGCGGAATCGAGCCGTATCGCTTCTCGTATCGCGACAAGCTCCTTTTCTCCCGATTTGAAATAGCCTTCGTACAACTCGCAGAAATGAACGATTGATCGAGACAGGCGATCAAATTTCAGCACGACCAGCACATCAGCACTGCGCTCTAGCAAATCGAGCGCCTCTTGCAGTCCTGGCCGCTGGTCCTTGCCTCCCGACATCACGTCTTTGCAGATACGCACAAGCTTGATGAAATGCAGTGAGCAATACGCCTCAATTGCGCTCTGCTGCGCCTCTAGCGACAGCCCATCGATCGCCTGCATGTCCGTCGAGACGCGAACATAACCAACCGCCCGACGCTGTGCGGGCTCACCGCTGACCTGCTTCTGCTGCGCTCTCTGCGCACTCCCTCTGTAGACACCGCTGACACTCCGCATGACCGAAACCTCCGTCGTGAAATGTGGCTGAACGGAGGCACTTCGTAATTCGGTCAGGCGTCGGCACAGACGACAGCGCGCGGGTCCGTGCCGGTTGGGAGGATGGAGGCCGTGCCGAAGCCTCCGGCCCCGTCTCCTAAGAGGATGTGCGCGCTGTTTTCACCGTTGGCCGCGATGACCAAGTCGAGATTCCTATCGCCATCCATGTCGCACAAGAGCAGCGCATAGGGAGCACGGCCCGTGCCGAACTTGTCCTTTAGGTTGAAGGTGCCATTCCCATCGCCCAAGAGCACGCTGACGCTTTCGTCCGCCAGGTGGGCAATCGCCAGATCTGGCTTGCTGTCACCGTTGAGATCCCCAATGCCGATTGCGATGGGAAAGTTTCCGGTGGGGTAGTGGGTCGCGGCTCCGAAGCTGCCGCGACCATCCCCGAGCAGGACACTGATCCCTCCGCTGCCGGTGTTGGCAACCACGATATCTGGGAACTGGTCGCGGTTCAGGTCTGCGACGGCCACCGCGACTGGCGAAAGACCCGTGGGAAACGCAGCAGGCATGCCAAAGCCGCCCTTGCTATTGCCCAGCAGCACGTTCACCGAATTGGAAAAGCCGCTGGTGACAACCAGATCCAGACTGCCATCTTGGTTCACATCACTGGCGACCAGCTTTCCAGGATTCCCAATCCCTGGCAGGTCGGACGTGGCCAGAAGCCCTCCTTGGCCATCACCCAGCAGGATATATACGCTGTTGCTGCCAAAGCTGACGACAGCAAGGTCGGTCTTCTTATCGCGATTAAAGTCGCCAGCCGCGAGCGAAGCTGAATTTGCCGTCGTCGCCAGCAGCTTCGGACTGTCGAAGCTGCCCTGGCCGTTGCCGATGAGCAGGCTCACGCTGCCTTGGCCGTTGGCAGTCACCAGGTCCATCGCGTTGTCCCCGTTCATGTCCGCCGCAATCACGGCAGCGGGCAGCTTGTAGGTTGGGAATGGGGTCATGCGCGAAAAGTTGAGCTGGCTGGCATAGTACGAAAACAGGTCGAGGCGACTGGCCTCCTGGCCGTCGGGGTTGCGCACGATGATGGGCACGGGGCCGAAGGCACCCGGGTGCGCGGGCAGTGTGGCGCGGATCTGGGTCGATGACATCCACTGGCTGGCCGGGGCGGGAATGCCGTCGATGGTTACGGTGGCGCCGGCGAGGAAGTGCTGTCCGCTCAGGCTGATTATGGTGTCGCCGGCGGTCGGCCCGACAGCCGGGGCAACCTCTTGCAGGAGCGGGGCAGGGCACTGCGGTGGGTTGATCTGCGCCAACGTGATATCGAGCTCGCTGATGCTTCGCAGGCCCCCTCCTAAGTCCACCTGAGCTTTGGTCTGTGCATGCACGCACTCGCGATCGTCGAGTGCCGCGACATCAAGCTCCAGCCTTCCCGAACGGCCGGCCGGCAGATACACCACAAATCGCGTCGTGCCGCCCGGGAATGACAGCCGTGCATCGCTGGCGATACCGTCCAGGGTGCCGCCGACCTGAAGGGTGGTCGCTCCGTCGGGCCAAGAGCCGATATCGACCAAGACGCCAGGCTGCGCGGCACAGCCCCACAAAAGCGCACCGAATCCCCAGAAGTGCTTGCTGGCCCCCATTTCCTATCCTCCTTTGCTGCAAACGTGGCGCGCCCACGACGAAGCAGGGCTAGTTCCCAAATGTAAGCGTCCCCTGCGGAAGCCCCGCGACTGGCGGCCCCGCGGCGTAGATTCCCAGGGACAGTCCGGCCACCGACCCCAGGAATGCCCCGCCGAGCAGCGTCCAAAACCACCAGCGCTTGTAAATCGGTAGCTGGACAGAGGGTGCAGCCGACCCCGCCAACGACGCGGGAGTGGACAGCGGCATGAGGGAGACTGGCTTGGGGGGCTTCTTGGGAAGCTCGGCGCGCTGGTCAGCCGCCGGATCCTTGTCCCCTGGCCCTCCCAACTCCTGCGGCGTCTTCGGTTCCTGCGGAGTCCTCTGTTCCTGCTGTGCCTTCGGTTCCTGCAGAGTCCGCTGTTCCTGCTGTGCCTGGGACAAAAGCTCCCTGGCGCGCTCGGCGCGCTCGCTGTGGCCGGTATCCAGATAGCGCTGATAGTAGGCGACGGCATCGGCGGCCCGGCTCTGCTTGTGGTAGATGCGCGCGATGTTGTAGAGGATTAGCGGATACGGCTGAAGGACGTAGGCGGCCTGATATTCATCGACGGCAGCATCGAACCGACTCTGCTTAAAAAGCTGTGTCGCAGTCTCAAGGTGGGTTCGACACGGCAAGCTGTGGTGGCAGGCGATGAGCAGCGCATCATGTGGCGAGGCCTCGGGCTCTACCGCACTGCTGTCGGCGCGTACTGCGCCCAGCGGCCCGAACACTCCGCTCAGAATCAAGATGCAAGCCAGCCGCTGTGGTGTGGTCCGGGGGCTGGCTCGACGTGCTGGCTCGGCTGTCGCCGCGGTGCTCGGGTTCGCAGGGCGTGATGGCGCACGCTGGACAGAGCGGTCGTGTCCCCAGCCAGTCCACTGGCCGCTCCCTCCTTTTTGCGCTGTCTCTGCCTTCCTCACTTTGTCATTCGCTCCCGCTACTCAATAACCTCAAAGTCCGGTTTCTTCTCTGTGACGGGTAATGACTGGCTAGGGCGGGGGGCGACCGCCGGAGGAGCCCGGCGCACGGGGGGCGGCCGTCGGATTCCCCAGCCTGCCGGCGGTCCGGGGGGGAGCGGAGTCAGGGCCTCGGTCTGTTGGCTGCTCCTCTGATAAGCGAGTCGGATTTCTTTTTCGGCATAACCCGGGTGCTGCAGCCGCAACAAAAGGGAGCCTTCGCCCTGGGGTTGCTCACTGCGCCAGGGGGTCATTCCTAGGAGAGTCTGGGTGTCCGCCCGCACAATCCGGGCGCCGCTGGGAATGGTATCGACGAACCAGGACACCAGCGCTCTGGCAGGTGGCGGTGGACTTGTAGGTCGGGCGGGCGCGGTCCGGGTCGGAGCGGACAGGAGGGGAGCCGGGGGCTGGGGCGGTGCGACCCGGGTGAGCTGGGAGGCTTGCTGCCGGAACGACAGCGCCCCGAGGCCAGCGACCAAGCACAGAGCCGCGAGGAGCGTAGGCCAGCGACGGCGTCCCTTGGGGGGAGCGACCGGCTGCGGGCCATCGCTGGCGGCTGCGGCTGCGGGCTGCTCGGCAGGCGCGGAGGCCACCTCAGGGGGGGGCTTCTGCGGGGGGGAGAGAGCCGTGGGCGAGGCCAACTCGAAGGTCTTCGCTCTCGCCAGCACGTCGGTCTGAAGGGCCGTGGGGCGGTCATGAATTGGGGGTGAGGGGACCGGAACTTCCGGAGTCTCCGCAGGATCGAGGCTCCAACTTTCTACATCGCGTTCCGCTTCAAGCTCGGGACCCAGCAGGTCGGCCAGGGAACCACTCAACCGGCCCGGCTCCAACCCAAATACGGAAGGGGATGGCAAAGCTGGAGTCACGGTTTCCCGGTCGCGGCGCGAGAACTGGTGGGCTCCCATGTCCTCCAGCCGAGAGACGACTTGGGCCATCGTGGGCCGCTCCTGTGGGAGCTTCGCGAGTAGCTCATGAACCAGCGCTGCCAGGGCTGGCGGAATCTGGGGTGCCAGGGAGAGGATGTCGGGCGGCTCAGCCGTGGTGTGCAGGATGAGCAGCTCGCCCATGGCTTGCGAGACAAACGGGGGGCGTCCGCTCAGCAGCTGAAACAGCATGACTCCCAAAGAGTACACATCACTCTTGGCATCGATCTTCCCAACTCCGCGGCACTGCTCGGGTGACATGTACGTCGGCGTTCCCATCAGACCGCCGCCCGTGGTCGCTGCGCGGTTGTGCAACGTCGGATCGAAACGGGCGATTCCGAAGTCGAGCAGCTTGGCCCGATCGCCGGTGGGGACGACGGGATCGGGGACAATCATGATGTTTTCCGGCTTCAGATCGCGATGGATAATGCCAACCTCGTGCGCGGCAGCCAGCGCGCTGGCTACCTGCCAGGTGGTGTGCAGAGCATCGGGGAGCACCATCCGGCCGGCCATGCGATGAAAGCGCTGAGCCAGAGTCTCGCCGGCTAGGTATTCCATGACGATGTACGGGCTGCCATTGCTGAGCCGACCGAGATCAGAGACCTGCACCAGACCGGGATGTTTGATGAGGTTGACGGCGCGGGCCTCGTTCAGCAAGCGCTGCTGGATGCCGGGCTCGCGAGCGTGCGGCGAGCGCAGGATCTTGATCGCCACCTGTCGTTCGATGGTCAGATGAACGGCTTCAAAGACCTCGCCCATACCGCCTTCACCCAGCTTGCGCACGATGCGATAGGGACCAATCTGGAAGAGGGGTAGAGCCATGACTCTTCCTGCTCGCTATCGCCGGACAGAGCGGCCAGGGAAGCGGACGGCGGGTCGGCTGCCAGCGGTCGCTGAACCGATCTCCGCCGACGGGCTCTGCGGCAGCCGTCTAGGCTTTGGATGAGTCATGCTCCACGGCATCGCGCAGCAGGTTCCCTAGGTTGATGCTGAGCTGGCTGCGGAGCTGCTCCATGACTCCGGGCAGACTCTGCTCTGCCACCCCAGCCCGCGCGATAAATCGCTCGCGCGTTTCACGGATCAGATGATCTTCGGTGCGAGCCAGCCAGCGAGCCGCCGTGGCGCGATGGACCCGATAGATCTCGCCAATCTGGTCGATGCTGTGGTGCAGCAGATAGTGATAGCGGAGGAGATTCCGTTCACGACTGCTGAGCGCGGCCAGCGCTTCCCGAAATGCGCTTTTGAAGGTCTGCCGCAGGTCCCCGGTCAGCACCACGGCTTCGGGACTCTTGTGCGGATCGCGCGGCCCCTTGTCATCTGTTACGACCAGCACGGTCTCGCGCTGACCGCGCTTGCGACGCAGGCTGGCTTCGCGAAGGGCGACGGTACGTAGCCAGCTGAGCAGGTCGCCACGGCCCGAGTAGCCACGGCGTGCAATGCTGGGATCTTGCTGCTCGATGAGACGGCGGCACAGCTCCTGCTGGATATCGAAGATCAGCGCGTCTTCGACGCCTCGCTGCAGCAGGGCGCGGCGCACCTCGGCTAGGTAGTGCGTCTGTAGGATGGCCTGCGCTTCAGTCTGTCGTAGGTGAAAGGCACAGAGCAGGTAGAGCTCCGCGGCTCGCAGGCTTGAAAGTGCCTGCAGATCGGCGGCTTCGGCGGGAAGCTGGCGGGCCAGGAACACGGTTAGCTGATCCGGGGCAACCGCGAGCTGTGGCCAAGCCGCTTGGCCTTCCTGATGTAGGCGCAAGAGCTCGGCGTGAAGCGCTGGATGCGCTGCGAAGGCGGCAGCCGACAGAGGAGCGGCATGCATCTCGAATAGGCGAGCCAGCGTCATCGATGTTGCGAATGAAGGGATCGCAGACGGAGATTTTATCACGGCCCCTTGGCTCGCTGGCGAGCGCTCCGGCTGGCGGGCAGCCCGCGACGGGCGGGCTGGAATTTTTGCATCAGCCTGCGACTTCGCCTTGGCGGCTTGTTCTTAGAGGGAAGAGGGCGAGGCGCGCGACCCGTGATGCTCGGCTGGCATCGGGGGCCATGGACCGTTGGACTTTGCTGCTAGGGGTCGGCGACTCCTTTTTCCAATCGCGCGCAGGTCAGGTGATGGCTTGCCGTAGCTCGATCACATTGCGGTCGGGGTCGCGGATGAACAGCGATAGGCCGTCGCCGAGACGCTCGGGACCGCCGCTGACGGCGATGTGGGCGCTGGCCAGGGCGGCGAGGGTGGCATCGATGGACTCGACGTCAAAGGCGACGTGGGTGTAGCCGGGGTACTTGTCGGCCAGATCCATGAGCGGGTTCTGGCCCCCCTCGTAGGGCTTGCCGTTGACGATGAAGTTGATCTCGATGCCGGCGGGGTTGCGCAGGATCACAACCGTCCCAGCCGGATGCTCCCAGACCAGCTGAAAACCCAGCCGGGCATAGAAGTCGACGGAGCGAGCGCGATCGGTGATGCGGATGCCGATGTGATTCACACTGCGAAG
>DAORCZ010000439.1:0-4763 GCA_035345735.1 Pseudomonadota bacterium
AGCAGCAGCAGCACGTGCCGCACCTGCGTGCGCTGCGCCACCCGCCGATGGCTGGCATACAGCAAGAGCAGCGTCGGCAGCGGGCGCACCTTGGCCCGCCTACGGCCCATCAGGTGAATGATCACCGGCAGGACCCCCAGGAACACCAGCGCAGCGTAGAGCGGCGAGAGCAGATGCATGATCAGCCGACCCTACTTGCGAATCCGGCGCCGCAGCGGGCCGCGCAGGATGTCGAGGAGCACGCTCTCGATCGAGCGCGAAGTCTGCACCAGATGATATTCGACATCGCCCTCGCGCAGGCCGCGGCGCATGGCGGTCAGGAAGTGTTCGATCTCGGCTTTGTAGGCGGTGCGCACGTCGGCAGGATCGACGAACAGGCGGGCCGGACCCTTGTGACCGGGCTCGATATCCTCAAACCAGGTCAGGCCCGAAAACGGCAGATCCAGCTCATCGGCGTCGAGAATCTGCAGGACGATGACGTCGTGCTTCTGAGCCCGCAGGCCAGCTAAGCGGGCGCGCAGCAGAGCCGCATAGCGCTCGACAAGCTGGGCCGCCGGCTGATCGTCCAGCTCATCGCTCGACGGCAACAAGTCAGAGAGCACGATGCACAGGCTGCGCCGCCGCGCCACCTCGGACAGATAGGTGATGCCATCGGCGAGCTTGGTGCGACCTTCGCCCTCCACGCGCTCGAGCGCACCGCACAGATCGGACAGGTGGGCTCCGCCGCCGTGGGGCGGGATGTACTTCTGCAGCTCCTCGCCATAGAGAATCAGCCCCGTGGGATCGTTCTGGCGCAGGCGCAGGTACGAAAGTGCCGCGGCGAGGAGCTTGGCGAAGTCGAGCTTGCTGAGCTGTCCCTGCCGGCCGTAGCTCATCGAGCCCGAGACATCGAGCAGGATGTAGCCGCGCAGCTCGGTCTCTTCTTCGAAGCGCTTGACGTAGTACTTGTCGATGCGGCCGTAGGCGCGCCAGTCGATGTGCCGCAGATCGTCGCCGGGCGCGTACTCTTTGTGCTCGGCGAACTCCACCGACGAGCCGTGATGCGCCGAGCGATGCAGCCCAGCCAGCGCCCCTTCGGCGATGACGCGCGACAAGAGCTGCAGGTTCTGCAGCCGTAGCAGCGTCGGCAAATCTAGAAGCGTACTCAAGGCAGGGGGCTCACAAGCGGCAGAGGAAAGGCGAGGTGGCCAAGGTCGGCCCAGCGCCGGAAGCCGCCATTTTCCTTCCAATCGGGGGGCAAGTCGAGAGGGGAAGTCGGCTCGCTGCTCGGTCCGGGGGCCCGCCTGGGGCGCCTGCGCCCGCTGGGGCCTGGCTGTTGACCGCGGGCGGCCGCGATGCGAGCCTAAGTGCGTATGTCTTCTTCCGAACAGCAGAGGGGGGGAGCCGGGATGCGACGGTTCTCTCAGTGGGGCCGAGCGCTGGCCCTCCTTGGGGGTCTGTGCGCCCTGCCAGGGACCGACGGCCCGGGGCTGGCCGAGGCGTCCGAGCAGTCGGTAGCGGCACCGCAGCACGGCCCCTGGGAGTGGGTCCGCGGTGATAACGGCGTCGCTGTGCACCGTCGCACCGTCGCCGGCTCGCCGCTGCACGAGTTCCGCGGCGTGGGAACGATCTATGCGCCGATCGCGGCCGTGCTGGGCGTGATGAACGACACCGATCACCGCCTGGAGTGGATGAAAGAAGCAGCGGCGCAGATCCTGGTCGAGCAGGTCGATTCGGCGACCGCGGTCTTCTACAACCGCACCAAGGCGCCGTGGCCTGCTTCGGACCGCGATGCCGTGCTGCGGGCCACCACGACCTTCGACACCCAGAAGAACGTCGTGCGCATCGAGCTAGAGGCGATCGAACACCCGGCTTGGCCACCGCAGAAGGGTGCGGTGCGCATGCCCAAGCTGCGCGGCCACTGGTACCTGTGGCCGGAAAAAGGCGGCGAGTACACCCGCGCCGAATATCAGGTCTTCGCCAACCCCGGCGGCAGCCTGCCCGACTGGATCATCAACATGGTGTCGAAGTCGATTCCGCACTCGACCATCGTCCACCTGCGGGAACAGGTGAAGCGCCGCCGCTATTACGAGTTCGAAAAGAAGATCGAAGCCGTGCCCGAGTACCAGCAGATCCTGCGCTCGGCCCAGCCCGCCGCCCCGACGCCCCCGATGCCCATCGAGCCCCCCCGCCCAGTCCCCCCGACTTAGTCGCTGGCCGCCGCGTCAAGAACGCCCCCGTCGCTGCGTTCCCCCGGCAGACAGATGCCATGGCGCTCATCCGGGCCGACCGTGCCGAGCTCAGACGAGCAGATTAGACCGCTCTCGCAGTCGCTGCTGCGCACGCAGGCCTCGCCGGTGCCGCGACGAGCCGGCTCGCAGATGCCATAGCTGTCCGAGCGGGCGCCGGGAGGCTTATTGCAGACCAGGCCCACGCGACAGTCGCTCTGCTGCTGGCAGTACATCCCGGCCTGCGCCGAGCAGCCAGCGCCGACGGAAAGACCGGTCAGCACCGCGCTCGCAAGCAGCCCCAGGAAGGCCCAGGCAGCGGTCAGGCTCCCCTCTCCCGGACGGGCCCGCGGCGTGGATAGGCTCCGCTCCCACGTACCTCTCGCCTGCACCTGCAACATGGGCTCAACTTATCAGCCGGCCCGGCTTGGGTAAATGACCGACACTTTTCCGTTGCCGGACGCGGAGGCTGTGTGGTAACGATCCCAACTCGTCACGTTTCCGGGCCCGCTCTCTAAGGCCTGGTTTCTCTTAAGACCTCAGCAGGCACGAAATTCACATGGCCAATCGATGCGACATCTGTAACAAGGGGCGGCTCGTCGGAAACAAGGTCAGCCACTCCAACATCAAGAGCAAGACCGTGCAGCGTCCGAACCTGCAGCGCGTCCGCGCCAAGATCAACGGCAGCACGCAGCACCTGCGCGTCTGCACCCGCTGCCTGCGCTCCGGCTGCGTCGAAAAGGCGCTGTAAGGCGGGCGGGCTGATGTTCCGGCTTGCACAGCCGGCGCGGCCCGTGATAGCAGGCATAACGCGAGTCGCGACCTCGCTCTCGCCGGTCCCCCTCAAGCAGTCCATCGCAGAAATGCGATGAAAATCGGGCGTTTAACTCAGCGGTAGAGTGCAATCCTCACACGGTTGAAGTCGTTGGTTCAAGTCCAACAACGCCCACTCTAGGTAGTTCGGAAAAGGCTGGTGATGACCTCACCGGCCTTTTGCTTTTGGGGGAGTTGGGGGCGGGCTTTCGGTTCGGTTCCGCCCCGGGCGGGCTTGCTGCGATGATAGGGGGGCTGGGGGACTCGGCTGGGGCTGGGATAGGCTCGGTCAGCGGTCCAGGGCCGTCTAGCGACTTGCAAGCAGGACCGGCATGAGCGCATCCAGACGGGGCATCCACAGGGGCATGGGACAGGGGCGGCGATGGCTCGGGGACGGTAGGCGATGGCTGGTCTCGCTCCCGCTGGTGGCGGGCGTGACAGCGGCGGTGGCAGCGGGTGGAGCTGAGCCTCCCGCGACTCCAACACCACCGGGCGCGGCAAGTCAGGCGCAGTGCAAGGCCGCCCTCAAGAACGGCCGGCAGGCGCTGGCCAAGCGCGACTACAGGGCGGCGATGACTGCGTTTTCAGGCTGTTTGCTGGTCGATCCCAAGAACCCCCGGGTGCTGTCCGAGCTGGGCTTTGCAGCCTACAAAGCAGGCGAGCTGCCGGCGGCAGCCAGGTTCTCGCAGCAGGCCATCGAGTTCAGCGCCGAGTCGGATCTCAAGGGCGCGAGCTATTACAACCTGGGACTGATTGCCGAAGCGCGCGGCGACAAAGCAGCGGCCATCGCGGCGTATAAGAGCTCGCTCGGGGCACGGCAGAACAGCACGGTGCGGGCCCAGCTGGCGACGCTGGATGCGGCGGCGGCGGCAGCCCTGGATCCGTTCGTACCGCAGCCGATGACGACGCTGCACCCCAACCTAGAAGCCTTCTGCAAGGCGCAAAAAGCGGTGAACAAGGGCGTCGCCGCCTCGTACGACCAGGACTACGACGGCGACGGTCCGAAGATGAAGTGCCGCTGTGATCCCAAGCCCATCGAGAACGGCGGCCTGGCCAAGCCAACCGCCCCTTATCGCGCCGTGCGTATCTTCAGCAATCGCTGCGAGCGCGGCGGCGGGATGTCGGATGCCTCGCTCACCGATTATTATTTTGCCCTGCAGACGGCGGACGGCTGGCGCGTCGAGTCGATCGCCTCATTGGAGGCGCGCCACTACTGCTGGGAAGACCTCAAGCTGGAGTCGCTGATCGAGAGCGATGTCATCCCCGGCGGGGCCCGCGAGATCCTGATCCGCTGGTCGCAGAGCTACGGCTGCCGCAGCGGCGCAACCAAAGACACCACCTATCTGCGGGTCGCGGGCATTGGCCCCTCGGGCAAGCCGTCTCTGACCCCGACCATCACCCTGTCCACCGAGCAGACCGGGGAGCCCAGTCACACCTCGGACGAAGATGCACCCATCACGCGCAGCGTGCTCGACTTCAGCTTCGACAAGTCCGGCCGGCTGATCCTTAAGAATCGCGAGGGGGCACGTAAAGATCCCGACCTCGGCGCGCACCCTCTGGTATTTCCCTGATCTATCTTCCTCTCCGTCGGAGAATCCCCCCTTCCGACCGAAAAATCCCTGCGCAATCAGTTCCCCCGGCGAGACAAAGCAGCCAGTGCCGCTTGCTTGAGGAAGCGACCGGCACCAAGGCCCGCGCCGAGCACACCCATCACCACGTTGGCCGCGCCCGCGACGGTACCGG
>DAORCZ010000439.1:4863-6958 GCA_035345735.1 Pseudomonadota bacterium
AGGCCCGCGCCGAGCACACCCATCACCACGTTGGCCGCGCCCGCGACGGTACCGGTGGCCAGGCCGGTCATGCCTGCCATGGCTCCTCCGACGACCTTGCCGGCCACCCCGCCGCCGAGCGTCTTGTCCGCGCCGGTATAGGCCTGCTGCATGTAGTCGCCGACCACATCGAAGCTGGAGCGCGGCTTGTGATCGGCCCCCTCGCCGAACAGGTTCCACTCGCGGCTCATGTGGTTGCCATAGGCCATCATGCCGAGGCCAGCGGCGGGCAGGGCCACGGCTCCGGCCAGCGGAGCATTCAGCATCGCCAGGCCCCCCGCGCCGATGCCCCCAAGGCCGGCCACGGTATCGAGCGTGCCTTGCAAGGTGTCGCCCGCCTTCAGCTCGTGGTAGCCGTGCACAAGCTCAGCCCCCCCGCCGATGACACCGAAGCCGCCCAACAGGCGGCCAAGGGCGCCAACAATCCCACCGGGGGGATGGGCCCGTCGCAGCGCATCGACCATCTGCTCGGACTCTTGCAGAGCGGGTGCCGCATGGCTCGCCTCCGCCGTCGAGCCCAGCGCCGACTCGCCCCCGAGCGCCGATCCGTGCGAGTGCAGCGAGTGCTTGACGGCGTGGACGTTCTCGAAGCTGCGCTGCAGGTTGTGGAGCCCCGACTGCCACCACGGCGCCTCATGCTGCGACGTATCGTGAGCTGGGGTCGCCGAGGCTGCCGGGGTCACCGAGGCAAGAAGATCGGTTGTCGAGGCCAGTGCATGCGATTCAGCGTGCTGTGACATGGCGAAGGTCCCCCTTTAGTCGGCGTAGCCAGTGGCAAAGCTGGTGGTGGGCAGCCCCAGACGGGCGAGCAGGCGGCTCTTGCTGTCGGCCATCGCGGCCAGCGCTTCGTAAAGCTCGGCCGCATCGAAGCGACCCAGCGTCAGGATGTGGCGCAGCGCGATGGAGCCGCGGAAGCTGATCAGCCCCCCGAGCAGGATCTCGCTATTGATGCGCAGCGCCGCGCCGGTCTGAGCCTGTGCCTCGGGCAGGAGGTGAAGACAGAGCACGAGCCGCGCTCGCCCGCCCAGCTGTTCGCAAAGGACATGAAACGTGGTCGGCGTCGGGCCGTCGCTGGGTACGTCGAAGCTCAGCGATTTTTCGCGCTGGGCGGAAAGCGGAAAACGCGCGAGTGCGGTTTTTACGTCGCTCCAAGTCGTCAGCATGGTTGCCCCCGTAAACTGGATTGGCTCGCTCGGCCGGGCAGGTGGTCCTGCCTCATGCTCGACGGTGACTTGCGGGCTCACCGTCCTTGCCGTGCGCATGCCAGAAGCTTCAGCAAGCCCGATGCCAGCCCGGACTTGCCGACTCAGCGACGGAGTGCTTGCCGATCGCGCAGCTGCCCGCGCAGCTCTAGGCCAGATTCCGCTGGGCAGCGCTGGGCCGCTGGCAAGCGCGCTGGGCAGCGACGGGGACTTGCCCACTTTCTACTGGGCAGAGACGGGAACGCAGCTCAGCGGCGATAGCCGTCGAGGTGAAGCCCGTAGCTTTCGACCCAGCGACGAAACTGGCGACGCGAATAGCCGCTCGCCTGCTCGATGTGCGTCAGGTTGCCGTGGTGCGCCTGCAAGAGCGCGACGATCTCGGCCTGACCGGGAACGGGGTCGCCGTGCCGCCAGCGCGGCGCCGAGGATGGGGTGGAAGCAACCTCTGGAACCGCCCGCACCGACGAGACCGAACCCGCCACCGGGGACGCCGAGCCGGCCTGAGTAGCGACCTGAGTAGCGACCTGAGTAGCCAGTAGACGCAGCGCGGCCTCCTCCCCCTGATCGCCGACCAGGGTCGCGACGTGGCCAAGCTCGCGGATGTTGCGGGGAAAGGCATAGGAAAGCAGCGCCGCCACCAAGCGCGGCGACGGCGCAAACCCCGGCGCAAACTTCTGCGCCAGAAGCAGGATGTCTTCGCGACGCTGCGACAGCGACGGCAAGGTCAGCGTGGTCGCGGCCAGCCGGGCATACAGATCGGGTCGAAAGCTGCCGGCCGCCATCGCTGCTTCGAGATCGCGATTGGTCGCCGCGACGATGCGGACATCGCGCGCCACCTCGTGCTGCGTGCCCAC
>DAORCZ010000440.1:0-6953 GCA_035345735.1 Pseudomonadota bacterium
GAAGCCAGCACGACTGGTGTCGAGGTCGAGCTCGCCTTTGTCGTCGCTCGCAGCTTGCTAGAGCGCGTTCTGGGCGAGGCCACGCTGAACCTCAAGGTCGGTCTGATGACCCTCGACCTCTTCGCGGTGCAGCCGAACCGCCAGCGCTCGGCGCTGCTGCCCATGCCGCTTGCGCTGCCCATCGGTCGGGATCGTTTCACCCTGGCCGCAGCGACGCCCGCCATCGAGCTGTATGGCCTGCTGGGGGGGCGCCTGAAGTGGGTGCTGGGCATCGCCAATGGCAAAAAAGCGCTCGATGATCTGCAGACGCGTCGCGACTTTTTCGGCCGGCTGCAGGTCAAGCTGGGGGGTCCGCGCTTGGATCTCAAAGGTACGCAGCGCAGCGACGATGCCGCCCATGTGCTGTTGGGAGCGCTGGCCTATGTCGGTGTCAGCCACGCCGCCCCACCCGCCCCCGAGCTTCCCTTTGACAACGAGGTGATGCGGCTGGGCTTTGATGCCCGCTTCCGCCTGCAGGGACTCGATGTGCTGGGCCAGGTCGTGCTCGGCCAGGACAGCAATCCCGACGGCCTGGGCGACAGTGTGCGCCATGTCTCGTGGTCGCTGGGCTTGGACTACCCGATCTTCCCCTGGATGCAGCCCCTGGTGCGCATTGAAGAAGCGTACTTCGACGCCGTCCGACATCCCATGCAGCGCAGTCTGGTGACGGGGTTGCAGTTCTTCATCCGCAGCAACTTCCGCCTGCGCTTTGAAGGCGCCGCCGGGCTGAGCGATACCACGCCACATCGCATGCTGATCGACTTGTTGGCGGCCTTGTAGCGATGCGCAGGGGTCTGGGGCATCTCATGGCGTGCATGCACAACGGCAATCCAGAGGGGGGAAGCTGCTCATGAGCCTACGTCGAATCTTCGTGCTGCTGTCGGTGCTCAGCGCAGGGGCAAGCGTAGTGTGGGCGCTGCCCACGGCGGCCTCTGGCTCAGCTCCCAGCAAGGCCCCCGACGCCGCCGGGCCACCGCCCAAGGCCCCGGATGAGCCCAGTCCTCCTCGCGCTGCGTTCACCCTGCGCGGCAAGTTGCTGACCCCCGACGGTGCTCCGGCGAGTCAGGCGGTTGTGTACCTTGAAACCGGCAGCCCTGCTCCCATCGCGCTGCCGCCGGTTCCGAAAGATTCGCTGATCATCTCGCAGCGCGGGGCTCGCTTCCGCCCCGAGTTTTCCGTCGCCGTTGTCGGTCAGACGGTAGAGCTGCCCAACGACGATCGCATCGTGCACAACGTCTTTTCCGTCTCGCCGGTGAAGAAGTTCGATCTGGGTCACTACGGCCAGGGCGAGCGACGCTCGGTGCGCTTCGAGCGCAGCGGCATCGTCGAGCTGTTTTGCAACATCCACGAGACCATGCAAGGCGTCATCGTGGTGGTGCCTTCGGCCCTCTTCTCGCTGGTCGCCGCCGACGGCAGCTTCAGCATTCCCAACCCGCCCGCCGGGGCCTACCAGATCGTCGGCTATGCCCGCGGCGGTGCCCAGGTCCGCAAGCCCATCACTCTTGCGGACAGCAGCCCCGCTGAGCTGGTCCTCACGCTCAACCCGCAGTGACCTCGCCGCTAGCCCCCCAGCTCGACGACGAGGCCGTCGCTCCAGTTGTACTTCTTGTCCATCAGCGCCTTGACCGCTGCGACTAGCTCGGGCTCGCGCTCGACATCGACGACGCGGCCATGTCCGCGGTGGGGCTTGCGCACCGACCCGTGATCCTCGCGCGTGCCGACGCAGAACGAGATCTGCGGATCGGCCTGCAGGTTCTGCACCCACTGCGATTTTTCGCGGTTCTGCGCCACCAGGTAGTGATGGTCGGCGTGCTCGACGAACCAGATCTCGATCTCGCGCGGCTGCCCGGTCGTTCGACCCGTGGTGGTGAGGTACAAAAAGACGTCGGCCATGTGGGCTCCCTGCGGCGTGCCGCGGTGATCGTGGATAGCGGTGCGGGTTGACAAAGATGCGCGCCTATTTGACCGCGACGGGCCGGCAAATGGAAGGCGCATCGCACCCCGGGGTGGCTATACTCCGCCCATGCTCTCAGCCACTCTTCGGCAACTCGATGGTCAGCCGCTCTCCGACGAGGCGGCGCTGCAGCTTGCTGAGCTGGAGCCGGCAGAGTCCGAGCCGCTCTTGGCCGCTGCTTCTGCCCTGCGCGACCAGCACTATGGCCGCCGCGTGACGTTTTCGCCCAAGGTCTTTCTGCCGCTGACCAACCTGTGCCGCAACCACTGCGACTACTGCTCGTTTCGGCGCTCGCCGGGCCAGCCGGGCGAGTGGACGATGCGGCCCGACGAAGTCGAAGCGACGCTGGCCCAGGCGCGACAGCAGGGCTGTGTCGAGGCGCTGTTTTGTCTCGGCGACAAGCCCGAAGGCGCGTTTTCCGCCTATCGCCGCACGCTGCAGAGCTTTGGCCTGTCGAGCACCGTCGAATATTTGCATCAGGCGGGCCAGGTGGCGCTGCGCCATGGGCTGCTGCCGCACACCAACGCCGGTGTGCTCAGCGTCGAAGACATGACGCTGCTCAAGACGGTCAACGTCAGCCTGGGCCTGATGCTAGAGAACATCAGCCCGCGCCTGTGCGAGCCGGGGCAGCCGCATCATCGCGCCCCCGACAAGCGCCCGGCCCGTCGCGTGCGCATGATCGAAGAAGCGGGTCAGCTGCAGATCCCGTTTACCACCGGCATCCTTATCGGCATCGGCGAGACGCGGCGCGAGCGCATCGAGAGCCTGCTCGCCATCCGTCGCCTGCATCGGCAGTACGGCCACATCCAGGAAGTCATCGTGCAGAACTTCCGCGCCAAGCCCGAGATCCCGATGCACGGCGCGCCTGAGCCCGAGGACTTCGAGGTGGCGCAGACCGTCGCGCTGGCCCGGCTGATCCTCGACCCAGAAGTCAGCGTGCAGGCTCCGCCGAACCTGAATCCGCAGAGCACGGCGCTGCTCTTGCGCGCGGGCCTCAACGACTTTGGCGGCATCTCGCCGGTGACGCCCGACTACATCAACCCCGGGCATCCCTGGCCGCACCTCGATGCGCATCGGCAGGCCTGTGCTCAGCTGGGCTTTACGCTCGCGCCGCGGCTGCCAATCTACGATCGCTATCTCGATCGTCCCGGCTTCCTCGCCGACGAACTTCGCGCGCCGGTGCACGCGGCGCAGGAACGACTGCGTGTGACCGAGGTGCCTCCGGCCTCGCCCCGTTCCGCACTGCCCGAGCTAGCCGCGGCGCAGCCGGCGATCCGCCAGATCCTGGAGCGCTGTCTGGATGGCCAGGACCTTTCGGTCGAAGATGCGCTGCCGCTATGCCACGTCGAAGGCGCCGATCTGCAGGCGCTGTGCTTCGCCGCCGATGCGCTGCGGCGCGAGCAAGCCGGCGAGCTTGTGACCTACGTCGTGAATCGCAACATCAACTTCACGAATGTCTGCGTGAAGGCCTGCCGCTTCTGCGCTTTTTCGCGCACCCAGCGATCCGAAGAAGGCTATTTCCTCGACGAGGATGAAGTCGTGCGGCGCGCCGTCGAAGCGCACTCGCTGGGCGCCACCGAGGTCTGCATCCAGGCCGGCTTGGCCCCGGGCATCGACGGCGAGCTCTACATTCGGCTGTGCCGTCGCATCAAGCAGGCGGTGCCGGGCCTGCACCTGCACGCCTTTTCGCCCGAGGAGATCAAGTACGGCGCCGGGCTGGCCCGCCTGTCGTTTGCCGAGTATCTGCAGGCGCTCAAAGAAGCGGGGCTGGGCTCGCTGCCGGGGACATCGGCCGAGGTGCTGGACGATGCGGTGCGGGCGCGCATTGCGCCGGGTCGCATCACCACGGCCGAGTGGATCGACGTCATCCAGTCGGCGCACCGCGTCGGGCTGCCGACCACCTCGACACTGATGTTCGGCCACATCGAGACCGATGAGCAGAGGCTGCGCCACCTCGACACGCTGCGCCGCATCCAGCGCGAGACCGGCGGCTTCACCGAGTTTGTGCCGCTTTCGTTTGTGCACGAAGAGGCGCCGATGACCGTGCGTCGGCTGATTCCTGAGCTGCGACCGGGGCCCTCGCCCGACGATGTGACGCGGCTTTAC
Source organism: Pseudomonadota bacterium (assembly GCA_035345735.1). Taxonomy (GTDB): domain Bacteria; phylum Myxococcota_A; class Polyangia; order Palsa-1104; family JAEUJZ01; genus JAEUJZ01. The sequence goes on from DAORCZ010000440.1 coordinate 4,100, forward strand.
GCCATCGCCCGCCTGATGCTGGGGCGGAGCTTCCGCAACATCCAGGTGTCGTGGGTCAAGCAGGGGCTGGCGCATGCGCAGGCGCTGTTGTCGTGCGGCGTGAATGACCTCGGCGGCACGCTGATCAACGAGAGCATCTCGACGGCGGCTGGGGCACATCACGGCCAGTTTGTGTCGCCTGCCGGCCTGCGCGCGACGGTGCGAGCGGCTGGGCGCATCCCGGCCGAGCGCAACACCGCCTATCGCATCCTGCGCGAGTTTCGCGATGAACCCGAAGCCGCCGAGCCGCTGGATCGGATCGAAAATCCCGACGCGACCTTTGGTAGCTATGCCGCGCTGACGCAGGACAGCCGCTTCCGCTTTGTTCAGCTTCGTCCGCGCAAGTCGCCGCGCTCGGAAAGCTCGGCGTAGTCGCTCGGCAGATCGAGATCAAAGCCCAGCCCTGGCGTGCGCAGGATGGCGGTGCGCAGACCTAGCTCGCGGCTGCGCTGCAGGTGACGGGCGAAGCTATCGCCGCTGCCAAACGCCGTCTGGAACGGACCCGGCGTCGCGGCCAGGCGAAGCGCCAGCGCGTTGGTGTTCTGCTGCCGCAGATCCGGGGCGATGACGCAGTCATGCTGTCGCAGCGCGTCCACAAGCTGTCCCAGATCGTCGGGCTGCAGCCGTGGCAGATCCGACATCAGGACCAGCACCGCCCCGGCCCCGCGCTCTTGCAGGCGAGCCAGGCCGTGATCGACCAGCGTATTTAGCCCCAGCGGGCTGCCGTCGCTGCTCGGCTCGGGCTCGGCGATGCAGCCGTGCTCGGTCGTGAGCTCTCGCACTTCTTCGGAGTCGCTGAGCACCAGCACCCCGCCGATCTCGGCGCAGCCGGCGAGCATCGACAGGACGTGCTGACACAGCGAGCGCGCCAACACAACCCGCTCGGCCTCGCCCAGCACGGGAGCAAGGCGTGACTTGGCCCGCGCGAAGTGCTTGACCGGTAAGAGTCCCCACAGGGGTCTAGGCGTCGACGCCGACATCGTCATCCGGCAAGCGACTCGGCGAAGCGCAGGATCTCTTGGCCTAGGCGCAGACGGTCGGCGCGATCCTTCATCACCGTGGCGGTGGCCAGCACCGGCAGTCCTGAGATCCCGGCTTCGTCGCCGTTCTCGACGACCAGGCCAGACAGCAGCGGACCGTAGTGGGCCGCGATGGCTGCGGCCGAGGCGGCACAGCCCGACAGCGCGGGGATCATCGCGGCCAGCGGCCCCTTGATGGCTTGTCCTGCGACGATGGGACTCAGCGCGACGGCGCGACGGCGCAGCAGGGCCTGTCGCACGCCCGGACGGCTCAAGATCGGATCGATCGAGACGTAGGGATTCGAGGGACCGAAGATCACCAGATCAGCATGTTCAATGGCCTCGATGACTCCGTCGGCTGGCGGCGGATCGCCATCGAACCACACGCGCGTCACCGCCGGGTTGGCCCGCAAGCGCACAAACCAGTCCTGAAACGTGCGGGTCAGCGGCTCTGGCACGGCGCCGGGGGCGAGATCGATCATCGTGCGGCAGAGGCCATCGGCCATCGGCAGCACGCGCGTTGGGATGTGCAGCGCCTGACACAGACGCGCCGTGATCGCCGACAAGGGCTCGCCGCGGCGCAGCGCATCGGTGCGCAGGATGTGCGTCGCCAGGTCGCGATCGCCCAGCGCAAACCAATCGGGACCGCCGTAGTCGCGCACGCGCTCCAGCACCGCGAAGGACTCCTCGGCCAGACCCCAGCCGCGGGCTTCGTGGGCCAAGCCCGACAGCGTGTACATCACGGTGTCCAGGTCGGGCGAGATGTGCAGGCCCCAGTGCGTAAAGTCATCGCCAGTGTTGACGATGGCCGTCAGCTCTCCGCGCCCCGCTTCGGCGAGCGCTAGCTGAAGTCCGTGCAGCAGGCGAGCGCCGCCGACTCCTCCTGACAGCGCAACGACGCGTGGTCCGCTCATGCGTACAGGTCCTCGGCGGGCGAGCGATAGAGCTCGCGGGCCGGCTGATTGACGATGGGAAAGCGCAGGCCGCGCAGGTGAATGACTGGCCGTCCTTCTGCCGCTTGACCCGAGATCAGGCCGGCGGCAGCAGCGATCTCGTCGGCGAAGGCAGTGATCGTGGTCTCCAGCTTGCGGCCATAGATATCGGGCTCGCCGCGGCGATCCCACAGCGCAGGCAGGCCGGCGATGCCGATTGCGGCCCCGACCGTGCCATGGCGAAACGGACGCCCCAGCGAATCGGTGACGACGACCCCGATGCGGGCGCCGCTGCTCTGCGCCAGCGTGTGTCGGATGCGCTCGGCCTGGCCATCGGGGTCCGAAGGCAGCAGCAGCGCCCAGGGGCCACTGCCCGGCGTCGCGTGGCGAGGCACCGAGTTGCTGCAGTCAATGCCGGCATGCGCGGCGATAAAGCCCAGGCGATGCCGCACCACCAGCACGCCCTTGCCCTGACGCGAGATCGCCGACGACTCCCCGAGGATCAGCTCGACGAGGCGCGGATCTTTGCCGGTCGCGACGGCTAGCTCGCAAGCTCGCGGCGAGGGCACAACGGTCGCCAGATCCACAAAGCGTCCTTCGGCCCGCGACAGAATCTTCGAGGTCACGGCCAGGACATCGCCATCCTGCAGCGTGATGACAGAACGCTGAAGCCCAGCCGCAATCAGGGCTGCGACATCATCGCCCGGCTGCACCCAGGGCAAGCCAGACAGGGCGGTCAGCGCCAAGCGCTCATCGCAGGAAATCTCACCCGAGTGCGGGCCCAGGGCACCGAGCGGGCTGGGCTCGGCTGGTCTTGAGGATGACGACACGCAGCCGTCTTTGGCATCAAGACCTTGAATAGTC
>DAORCZ010000441.1:0-6944 GCA_035345735.1 Pseudomonadota bacterium
GCTTCGGCGGCGGCGGCGGCGTGGGGCCCAGCCTGGGCAGCGGATCGGGCAGTCGCTATGGGGGCGGTGCCGGCATCTTTGTTCCCATCAAGGCGGCCTGGGGCGGCGGCGGGATGGGCGCCGGCGGAGCGATCTTTGCGCTCGGCGGACAGGTCGAGCTACGCGAGAGCAAGCTCTCCGGCAACCTGGCGCAAGGCGGTGTCGGCGGCACCGGCGGGCGTGGCTTGGGCGGGGCCATCTTTGGCCTCGCGGCCGAGGTGACGCTGGTGCAGAGCAGCCTGACGCAGAACACCGCCCGCAACGGCGAGGCACGGGTCACCAGCGTCGACCTCGTGCAGAAGCCAGCCCGAGGTGGTGGGCTGTTCGTGCTCGATCCGGGCGCCAAGGCACCGATCAGCCAGACCAGCGCGCGCGTCGAGCTTGTCGACAGCACCATCAGCGGCAACGTCGGGGATACTAATGACCCGACCGGCACCGATGTCTCGCTAGAGCACGAGGCGCTTGGAGGCTCAGCCATCCTTGGCAGCGTTCGCCAGAGCGGGGGCACGAGCGGCCAGACCCAGAGCCAGTTCACAGGCTCGATGGTGTCGACGACGGACGGCATGACGGCAGGGTGTCAGGCCAGCCGCTCCGGCGCTCGCGGGGGGGCGGGGCTGGCCGCGCTGGGGCTCCTGGGGCTGTGGCTTGTAGGGCGACGTCGTACCCGCAGCGCGCAGCCGCTTCCGGGTCGTCGGTAACTTTTCTTCCGGGCAGCCGAGAACCATAGATACGGCTCCCAGTCTGCGGCAGGTGGTAAGTCCCGATGAGCTACGACGAGAGTGAAGCTGCGGCTCAAGGTCAGTTGCAGTCCCTCTGGCGTTCGGTAGATGCCAAAGGCGGTGCTGCGAGCCATGCAGCCCCGGGCACGGGTTCATGGCTGGCAGCGACGCAAGAGGCGGTTGCTGGCCGCGGCGCGGGCCCGCCATTTTGGGCGGCCGGGGCGCTGGGCCAGGCCTCGGAAAAAGATCGCGCGGCGCCGTTTGTCGGCATGTACGACGGCAAAAAGCTCGGTGCCGGGAAGGCCGGCGCCAAGGCCGGTGGAAAGACCGGCGCAAAGAGCGGGACGGCCAAGCGAGCCCCGCAGAGCGATACCAAGACCAAGACGGCCCCCGTCGCAGGCGGGACCAACCCCAGCAAGTCCAAGGGCGGCGCGAAGAACGCACTCGACGCCGCTCGCACGGCCGCCGGCACCAAGGGCGGGACCGAGGCCAAGCATGCCGCCAAGAACGCCGCGATGGCTGGCCTGGGCAAGCACGCCGCGCCGGGTAGCAAGCTCGCCGCCGCTGCTCCGGCGCTAGAAGCCGCCGCGAATGGCGCGCGCCCGGCTGACCAGCTGAAAAAACTCGACGAGCCCGCGACGGTGAGCGGCTGGCAGGCGCTGTCCATCGGTCGCGATCTCAAGGCCTCGGTCGCTGGGCAAGGCGGCACTGCATCGGCCACCGCCAGCAAGCAGCGAAGCGTTGGCACCGACCACCACGACCTAGAGCCCTACAAGAGCCCCTTCGCCAGCGTCTTTCTGACCGGTATCACCGACGAGGCGGCCAACGCCCGCGGCACCGGCCAGTACGTCACCGGACACTCCAGCTCGGTGGCGCTGTACGACGGCACCAAGCCCGGCACCGACGAGAAGAGCCAGTACAACACCTCGCCGTCCGATATCAACAGCCCGGACAAAAAGACGCGCGATCAAGCCAACGCGACCAACAACACCGACATGGCCTACGACGCCTTGGCGGTGTCGCAGTTTGCGCGCATGGGCGACGCCGTGCAGATCGGCAAGGACGGCAAGCTCAAGATCGACGAGGCCGCGCTGAGCCAGCCGGTGCAGATCGGCGGCAAAGACGGCGAGCAGTACATGTCGGCGCTGCAGATGGGCGAAAAAGGCGCCGACGCCGCCATCAAGTCCAATCCCGAGCTGGCCAAGCTGATTTCCTCCGGCGGTGATCCCAGCACGGACCCCAAGCTGGCCGGCCAGTTCATCTCGATCACCGGCCACAGCGGCGGCGGGCAGAGCAGCTTCTACTCGGCCCTGGAGCTTGCCCAGCGCGGCTTCAAGAACGTCTCGGTGGTCGGCTACGACATGGCCATGACGCCGCACCAGCGCGAGGTGCTCGAAAAGCTGGGCGTCAACGTCACCAACATCACGGGCCACACCGGCGACAAAGACAACTACCTCAACTCGCCGGTTGGTGAGCTGATCCGCAGCTCGATGGGCGGCGATCAGAAGTACTACGACGCCAGCGTCGATCGCGGCGGCTCCGAGGGAGCGCTGGACGCCCACAACATCGTTGGCAACGACCGCGTGACGACGATGCTGCGCTATTCCACCTGGCTCGATTCCCAGGGCAAGCACCAGCAGTGGAACGACGCCAACTACCAGGCCTTCCTCAAGTCCTCGGGCGGCACCGGCGACAACGTCAAGGGACCGGACGGCACGCTGCATGATTCGGCGAGCCCGATCAGCGGCAGCTTCATCAACAAGGCCCAGGCCAAAGACCCGGCGCTGTACCTGCAGACCCCGCAGTTTACCGGCCAGGATTTGCTCAACGGCGTCGGCAGCGTGCCGGTCGTGGGCGACTGGCTGGGGCAGAAGCTGGGCGGCCTTGCCGATGACAAGCTGCCGGGCTTCCGCGACACGCAGATGCCGCGCCTCGACGTGGCGGTCAACCCACAGGTGCAGGCGCAGGGCTCGGTCAACGGGCAGCAGCTTTCGGCGGGGGGCAGCGTCAATCTGTCGGGCAGCAGCATCGACGTGCTGGGTGCTCACCTGACTGCCGGCGACTGGGCGCAGGCCTCGGGCAACGTGAACCTGTCGCAGGGCAGCGGCAACTTCAACGTCGGCGGCCAGAACGGGGTCGGCGCCGACGTCAACGTCGCCCAGGGCAACCTCGACCTCAACGTCTTCGGCAACAAGATCGACGTCGACCAGGGCATTCGCGACGCCTGGGGCTGGCTCACCGGCCGCTAGCGCCGGCGCTCTGCCGCCGCTCTCAATATCGACTTCAATATCTGTAATTCAAAAAACTGACTGGCCATGTGGTGAGGCGAAATAAGACTTTTGCCCACCCAGACGTGGCGAGTTTGCCCGCTGAGGTGTGGCCCCACCGAGCCGACCTGCTTGGTGCCGGATCGCCCCGCCATCCGACGGAGACGTGGGTTCTTCTGTGCCCTCTGCCGGTCGCCGCAGTGGATTGGCACGATATCCGCAAGACTGCCGGCCATGCGCAGCATTGAGCAGCGCAGATCTCAAGGAGAACTCTCATGAAGACCCTTTCCAAGCTCGCGATTTTCGCCCTCCCGCTGTTCCTGGCCGCCCCCGTGATGGCCGAAGAGACCGCCGCTGCCCCGGCCGCCACCGACGCCGCCAAGCCGGCCCCCGCCAAGGGCAAGAAGGTGAAGAAGGAAGCGGCTGCTCCCGAGGCTCCCGCTGCCGACGCCGCCAAGGCCGAGGGTGGCGACAAGCCGAAGGATGAGGCCAAGCCCGCCAAGAAGGGCAAGGGTGGCAAGAAGGCTGAAGCCCCGAAGAAGGAAGAGACCAAGTAGTCTCGTCCTGCCGCTTGGACTGCTAGGCCGTCAGCCCCACTGACGCCACAGCCCACAAAACCCCACGGTCCTCGCGATCGTGGGGTTTTTGTTTTTCTGGCCTGGGCATGCGCGCGCCCGGAACAGCCCGGCCGGTGTATCGGTTTGCTAGTGTGAGGATCGCCATGCGCAAGCCGCCCCCTTTTGCGACGATGTTTGGTTTTTTGTTCGCTGCCTTCACTTGCTTGACCCTGCCTTCGGCCTGGGCTGCCTCGCAGGTCCAGGCGCCGCACCTCGGGGTCGAGCTCGTCGCTTCGGGGCCGCTTGCATCGGGGGAGGGGCAGCAGCTAGCCCTGCACTTCGCCCTCGAAAAAGGCTGGCATCTGTACTGGCAGAACCCGGGGGACTCAGGCCAGGCCCCCGAGGTGCGCTATGCGCTGCACGCCCCGGCTGGGTCGGTGGGGGCGGGCACTGAGCTGTCATCGCTGATCCAGGTCGGCGAGATCCGCTGGCCAGTGCCCGAGCGGATCGTCAGCGGACCCGTCGTGAACTTCGGCTATGCCGACGACCTGGTGTTGCTGTCCCCCGTGCGAGTCGGCACAGAGCTGGCTGGGCGAGGTCTGTCGAGTGTCCAGGTCACCGCCCAGGTGAAATGGCTGGTCTGCAGCGAGGTCTGCATTCCCGGCAGCGCCAGCCTCGATCTCAGCTGGTCCGTGGCTGGCCCGGCGGCACCGACTGAGCCGCGTACTCGCACGCTCTTCATCGCGGCGGAGCGCGCCCTGCCGTTGGCCCTGCCGCCGGATTACCGCCTCGCCGCCGTCATCGATGCGCGCGCCTTCCACCTGCGCCTGGAGCTCCCGACGGGCACGCCGACCGCCCCGGATCTTAAGGCCGAGCTCCTGCCGCTTTCGCGCGACGAAGTCGACCTTTCTGCGCCGCAAGAGTCGCTGCTCTCGGGGGCGACGCTGGCCTTGGCGGTGCCGCGTTCTGAGCAGCTAGCCCGCGCTCCGAGCACGCTGCGCGGTCTTCTGCGCCTGACCGCTGGCGGACAGCATCGCAGCTACACCATCGCCGTGCCGGTGGTCGATGGGACCGCCGCTGCCAAGGCTCCCGCGGCAGCCCCCGAGACGTCGCCCTCGGCGAACCCTGCGAACGTTTCGCCTCCGGCCAGCCCGAAAGCGCCCAGTAGCCCGCCTTCGCTGTGGCTGATGATGCTCTTTGCCCTGCTGGGCGGCGCGCTCCTGAACCTGATGCCCTGCGTGTTTCCGGTGCTGTCGATCAAGGCCCTGGAACTCGTCGAGACGGCGAGCAGCGATCGGCGTCGCGCCCGCTTACATGGCGTGGCCTACACGGCGGGCGTGCTCCTGTCGTTTTGGGCGCTGGCCGGCCTGCTGATTGCGCTGCGCTACACCGGCCAACAGCTCGGCTGGGGCTTTCACTTGCAGTCGCCGCGCTTTCTGGTTGCGCTGTCGGCGCTGCTGTTTCTGATGGGGCTCAACCTGCTCGGCGTGTTTGAGCTGGGCCTGGGGCTAACGCAGCTCGGTCAGGTCTCGGCCGATGTGGCCGAGCGCGATCGTCGAGGCTATGCCGCGGCCTTTGTCACCGGGGTGCTGGCGACGGTGGTGGCCACGCCCTGCACCGCGCCCTTTATGAGCACGGCGCTGGGCTTTGCCCTCAGTCAGCCGCCGCTCCTTGCGCTGCCGATCTTCACCGCTCTGGCCTTGGGGCTGGCGCTGCCGTATGTGCTCCTGACCTGGTTGCCGGCCCTGCACCGCCTGATGCCGCGCCCAGGAGCCTGGATGGAGACCTTCAAGCAGGTGATGGGCTTCCTGCTGCTTGGGACGGTGGTCTGGCTGGCTTGGATCCTGGCGGCGCAGGTCGGTGGCCCCGGCGTGGTGGCCCTGCTCCTGGGGCTGCTCGGGGTGGGTTTTTCCGCCTGGCTGCTGCGTCGCTGGTCCGAGGTCCGGGCGGTCCTCGGGCTCAGCATTGGGCTCATCGCTTTGGCTGCCGTTGGGCCAGGCTGGATCGCCGCGCGACTCGCTCCCGAGCCGACCGTGACGGGCCACGCCACCTCGGCTGCTCCGTCGAGCGGAGCGGCCCATCAGGACATCGTCTGGGAGCCGTTTTCAAAAGAGGGCCTGGCCGCTCACCGCGCCGCGGGGCACGCCGTCTTCCTCGACTTCACCGCCGAGTGGTGCGTGTCCTGCAAGGTCAACGAGCGCCTGGTGCTGCAGTCCGATAGCGTGCGTCGTCGCCTGCGCGACAGCGGCATCGTGACGATGAAGGCCGACTGGACCAGCTACGACCCCCGCATCACCGAGGCGCTCTCCGAGTTTGGCAAGAGCGCGATTCCGTTCTACGCCGTCTACAGTCGCGATGCCGGCCGGCCCCCCGTCGAGCTTCCGGCGATCCTGACGCCCAGCCTGGTCTTGGACGCCATCGACCGCGCTCGCTAGCGCCGCTTGCCCCTACTTGCCGCCGGCGCCACCAAGGGCCGAGCCCGCGACGGCCAAGAGCGCCTTCAAGTCCTCATCGTTGAACATCAGCTGACCGCCGAAGTAGAAGTCGCGGCCGGTGTTGCCCAACACCCCTGGCGGGCGATCGTTCAGGATGTCGTCGACGCCGCCGATGAGATAGAGGTTGCGATAGGGCTGGATCAGGCTCCAGATGCGCAGGCGCGGTAAGACGTTCGAGCGGAAGTCGAACAGGTCGGCACGCAGCGTGAGGCGCTCACGGAAGAAGTCGAAGTCGACACCAATGCCGCCCGTCGATTCCTTAAGACCGTAGCGCAGCGTCAGGATGAACCACTTGGGATCGAACAGGAAGCGCTTGGCAAACTGGAAGCTGATCATAAAGCCGCGGGTCATCGTCACCGTGTCGGTGGTGGTGGCCACCGGCTTGGACGGATCATCGGTGGTGGTGTAGACGCGCTGATAGCTGCGGGTGCCGCGCGGATCGTCGATGAGCTCCAGCTGATAGTACTTGTCGGGGCGCGTCTGCAGCCGAACCTCGACGGCGTTCTTGATGTCATTGGTCGACACGTAGTACTCGGCGCGCAGGCCAACGATGGTCTGAAGCTGTCCCAGCGTGCGCACGAAGTCGCGGGCGTCGTCGGTGATCTGCTGCACGTTGTCGCCGATGGCTTCATCGACCAGCAGCCGACCGACTGTGCCCTTGCCTTTGCGCACATCGGTAGTCAGCGAAGCGACATTGCCGAGCGCGGTGTTCAAGCTATCGACCGCGGCCGAGACCTTATCCAGGTTCTGCCGCAGCTTGGTGCCCGTCGAATCGACCTCGCTTGAGCCCTTGCCGACGAGATCGCGCAGACCTTCGGTGATCTCGCGCACGTTGGCGATGGCCTTCGAGATGTCTTCGCGGCTCTG
>DAORCZ010000442.1:0-6930 GCA_035345735.1 Pseudomonadota bacterium
ACGGGTACGGTGGGCAAGGACGGTCAGGTGATGCGTCGTCAGGCGGGCGAGGCCGCAATGGCTGCCATCCTGTACGCCATCACACGCGGCGATATCCGTCGCGTCAACGACTTCTACAGCGGACCGGACTTCCCGGCGCTGCAAGTCCCCGTCCTGCTCTAGTCCGCGACCGGGCTCACCCTCGGGCTCCTGAGCCCGCGTCCCGCCTGAGTCCTCTCAGCGCGGGCGCGCGGCCAGCCGCACATCCAGCCACGCCGCAATCGCTAGCACCACTCCCCGGGCAATAAACCGCGCCTCGGGCGGCACCGCCAACAGCGACAAGCCGTTGAGCAGCGTCGCCATGATCAGGCTGCCGAGCAGCACACCCGGCACCGTCCCGCGACCGCCGCGCAGGCTGGCCCCACCGATAACGCAGGCCGCTACGGCGTCTAGCTCCATCAGCTCACCGACGGTGGTCGTCGAGGCACCGGCGTAGGCGGTCTGCAGAAAGCCGGTCAGCGCGACGATGCCACCGAGCGCAGTGAAGGCGCCCACCACGACGCTTCGCACCGGCACACCCGACAGCACGGCGGCTTCTTCATTGCCGCCGATGGCATACAGGTAGCGACCAAAGCGGCTGTGCTGCAGCAGCACATGCACCGCGCCAGCCACCACGCCGAGCAGAATCGCGGGCAGCGGCAGGCCGCGGAATTCGCCACACAAAAGAACCAGCAAGAACAGCGCCTGGGCCGCGATAAACCACAGCAGGAAGCGCAGTTCTCCGTCGCTGTCCAGGCCGGCTGCGCGATCGGCATGATGCGCCCGCAGGCTGACGAAGCCCAGTCCGCCGGCCAAGAGCGCTGCCAGCCCCAGGCTCGGACTCCGCGGCAGATAGTAGGTCGTGAGCAGACTAAAAAGGTTCTCTCCCCCGCCGGCGACAATCGGCACCGTAGTGCTGGAAATGATCAGCCAGAACAGCCCTTTTCCGACGAGGAGCCCGCCCAGCGTGATGATGAAGGCGGGGATGCCCTGGCCGATGATCAGCGCGCCCTGGGCTCGCCACAAAAGAAGCGCAATGCCCAAGCTCAAAAGCAGCGCCAGCGGTGCCGGCAGCGAGAAGCGCATGACCAACACCGCGGCGATGCCGCCGATGAGCCCGACGCCTGAACCCGCCGAAAGATCGACGTGCCCGGGCAAAAGCACGAGCAGCATCCCCAACGCCAACACGCTGGTGATGGCGAACTCGATGATCAGCATGCTGAGGTTTCTGGCCGTCAGAAACTGCGGCGCCAGGACGGCAAACACCGCCCCCAGAAAAACCAGGACGGCGGCCAGCGCCACCGACATCGACACGTCGCGCCAGGGCAGGCGATTCATCGAGCAGACTCCAGAACAGGAGGCGAGCTTTCGCTCGCGGAGTGGTTGGTCGCTCGGCTCGCCTGGGGGGACTTGGCCGACCGCGCCGAGGCCCCTAACGCCGCCGTCAGCAGATCTTCTGCCGTCGCCTGCGGGCCCAAGAATTCCCCGCCCACGCGGCCATCCGCCAGCACCAAGATGCGGTCGCACAGCCCCAGCAACTCGGGGAGCTCAGACGAAACCAAAAGCACGCCGAGGCCGGCCTGACAAAGCTCGCTGATCAGCTCGTACAGATCCTGCTTGGCGCCGATATCAACGCCCCGCGTGGGCTCGTCGAGCAGCAGCAGCCGCGGCCCCGCCAAGAGTGCCTTGCCAAGCACGATCTTCTGCTGGTTGCCACCCGACAGCGCACGCGCCAAAAGCGCAAGCAGGCGATCGTTCACCGTTGTGGACGCCGCCGAGCGCAGGCGAACGCGCCCTGCCATCTGCAGGTTGCGCTGGCGCTCCTTGCGCCGATCGAGCAGCCCCCACAGGCGGGACAGTCCCAGCCCCTTCGGCACCAGCTGATCCAGAGACGACAGCGAGAGGTTGTCGCTGACCGTCGCATCCATGCACAGGCCATCGCGCCTGCGCTCTTCACTGAGCAGAACGACCCCTTGCAGGAGCGCCTCCTGCGGCGTCCGCGGTGCAAAGGGCTGGCCGTTCAAGAGAACCTCGCCGGCCCGTCGCACACCCCAGGCACCAAACAGATGGCGCAAGAGCTCACTGCGACCGCTGCCCAGTAGGCCGCCGATGCCGACGATCTCGCCGGCCCGCACCGCGAACGAGACCTCGCTCAGGCGCGCTGGCTGCCGCGCCCCGGCGGCGCAGGACAAGCCCTTTACAGAAAACAGCGGCGGGACAGGCTGGGCCGAGGCAGGGCTGGACAGCGTCGCCGTCGGGGGGATCTGGCCGCGGCCGGGGCGCGCCGGGAACAGCGTCTCGACGGTGCGACCACACATGGCGCTGATCACCTGGGCCGGCGAAAGCTCCGCGGTGTCCCGCGACAGCACGCTCTGGCCATCGCGCAGCACGGTGATGCGATCGGCCAGCGCGAAGACCTCATCCAGCTTGTGCGAGATGTAAACACAGGCCGTGCCGCGCTCGCGTAGTTCACGCAGCAGGTCGAGCAGCACCGCACACTCGCGATCACTCAGCGCGGCGGTCGGCTCGTCCAGCACCAGGATGTGCGAGCGGCGGGCCAGCGCTTTTCCAATCTCGACCAGCTGCTTCTGCCCCACCCCAAGTTCATGCACCGGCGAGCGCGGATCGAGCGCAATGCCGAACGCCGAAAGGAGCCGCGCCGATTCCTGCTCCATGCGGACGTGATCGATGAACAAGCCGCGCAGCGGCTCGTGACCCAAAAAGATGTTCTCAGCGACGGTAAGCTGGCTGCACAGAGCCAGCTCTTGATAGATGACGGCAAGCCCCGAGCGCGCTGCATCGGCGTAGGACGAGAAGGCCACATCGCGGCCGGAGAGCTGATACTCCCCCTCGTAACTTCCCACGGCGTGGATGCCCGACAGGATCTTGATCAGCGTCGATTTGCCAGCTCCGTTTTCGCCGCACAGCGCGTGGATCTCACCCGCGCGTAGAGAAAAATCGACCCCCGAAAGCGCGACCACTCCGCCGAAGCGCTTGCGGATATTGCGCAGGCGGAGGAGCTCAGACATGCGGCCGTCCTGCGCCCCTATCGTCCGCCCGGTGGCGGGACGGCGTTGCCGGAGGCGATGGCGGCGGCGCTGTGGAAGCCATCTTTGACCACCGTGTCCATGATGTTCCCAGCATCGACGGCGATGACATCGATGTAAAACGCAGGGACGCGCCGGCGACCGTTGTCGATCTCGGCGTTGGCGATGATCGGCTGCCCACTGGCCATGGCATAGGCGACTTCGGCCGCCCGTCCGGCGAGGCGCGACAGCGGCTTGTAGACGGTCATGGTCTGCGTGCCGGCCACGATGCGCTGGCAGGCCGAGAGCTCGGCATCCTGGCCGGTGATGACGATCTTCGGCTTGCCTTCAGCGGCGGGGCCGACCTGGCCTTCTTCAAGCAGGGCCTGCACGCTACCCAGCGCCGTGCCGTCGTTGGGCGCCAGGATGCCGGTGATGATCGGCATGGCCATGGCCATCATCGCCACTCGCGACAGCGCCGCGTTGACGATGCGCTTGGCGTTTTCGGGCTTCCAGTCGTCCACCCAGTCTTCGTGGGTGACGATGATGTCGCCGGTATCGATCAGAGGCTTTAACACCTCGTCCTGACCTTGCTTCAGCAGGTGGGCGTTGTGATCGGTCTTGGCGCCGTGCAAGCGCACGATGCGACCGCGCCGCGGCGTGGGCAGGTGATCGATCAAATAGCGGGCCTGCAGCGCACCGACCTTGACGGCATCGAAGGTGATGTAGAAGTCGAGATCGCTGTCGGGAATCAGCCGATCGTAAGCGATGACCGGGATGTGCGCGGCGTGCGCCAGCGTCACGGCCTTGGCCATCGCGGCGCCGTTGTGCGGCACCACCACCAGCACGTTGACGCGGCTGGTGATCAGCGACTCCACATCGCGGATCTGCTGCGTATCGTTGCTGTTGGCAGCCAGGTCGATGACCTCGGCCCCCAGCGCCTGCGCGCGGGCGATGAACGCGGCACGATCGCGCTGCCAGCGCTCTTCCTTCAGCGTATCGAACGACAGACCGATCCGCGGCCGCGCCCGGGCGGCCCCGGTCGGGCTGGAATCCCCCCCCCCGCCGCGACGGCTCAGCAGGAGACCAATCAGCACGCTGAGTACCAGCGAGACCACGACCAAAAGCGATCGTGCGCGCGAGTCGGTGGGGGCAGTCATGTTGGCTGGGGCCCTGAGCCGGGAAGAAAGCGCACGGCGGTGTCGGCCTCGCGCAGCAAGCGGCGATGGGCCAGCCCGACGACGACTGGCCCGATGGTAAGAAGCGCTGCCGCCCCCACGGCCACCGGCACCCAGGGAGCCCGTGCGATGAGGCCCGGTGCCAAAAACGCAGTGGCGATCACGCAGAACATGAACAACACCGGCGCGATCGCCACAAGCGGCAGCAGGGCTCGGCGATAGGCACGACGGATCAGCTTGCGGTCGCGGTTCTGACAGCTTGGACAGCGCAGCAGGCCCAGGCTGCGCTGCGCTTTTTTCTCCAGCGCCACTTCCGCCGCGCGAAACGCTTGCTCGGCGAGCAAGCGACTGTTGCCGGGAATCGGCTCCGGCTCGGCGATGGCGTCGGGATCGTTGTATTCCACGCTGCCGCGATAGCCGCAGGTAGAGCAGAGATAGTCGCAGCGCAGCTTGCTCGGCAGGTTGATGTGCATGGAACGGGGCGGCCCTAGGTCTGCGCTGCCGACGATGAAGCGGCCGGGGCCGGGCCGGTGCTAGCCGCCACGCCCGACACCCGCAGATATTCCAGCGAAGCCCACTCGCCTTCGGTGGCTCGCGTGGTCTCGACCAGCCCCTGGGCCAAGAACGCGGCCTGTACGGTCTGCACCTCGGCTTCCAGGATGCCGGCGACGATCAATACGCCGCCCAGATCGACGTGCGCCGCTAGCTCGGCGGCGAGTTCGATCAGCGTGGGTCCGGTCAGGTTGGCCAGCACGATGGCAAAGCGCCCGGGGACCTGTGCCAGCGGAGTCGTGTCGCAGCGCAGCCGACTCTCCACCTGATTGCGCACGGCGTTCTCCAGCGTGACCTCGATGGCTTCCGGGTCGACGTCGATGGCCACCGCCGCGACCTCGGGAAACAGGCGCAGCGCGGTGATCGCCAGCACACCCGAGCCGCAGCCAACATCGAAGATTTGCGGGTTCTGCGGACTCGCGGGGCTGCCAGTCTCGGGCGCAATCGGCGTCGCGACCGACAGGTGCGGGGCGCGGGTTGCCGCACGCACGCTCACCGTACGCGGGCTTAGACGATCGGCCAGGCGCGAAAACAGCCCCACGCGATAGCGAAAGCGGGCCAGCAGGCGCTCAAGCAGCAGCATGCACAGCCGCGTGCTCTCATGGCCGCCGGTGCCAAAGGCCCGTCCCGGCTCTAGGTGCAGCGTGATCTCGTCGTCGGCGGGCTCGTGGGCGGCGACCTCCCAGCTGGGCACGATGGCCAGCCGGCCGATGCGGCGCGTCGTGAAGTATTTCTTCCAGACGTCGCGCCACTCTTCTTCATCGCGATCGCGGACGTCGATCTCGGCCTGCGGCACGACCTTGCGCACCGCCTCGACGAGCGGCGGGATCTGTCCGCGCTCCTCATCGGCCAGGTACAGGAAGTAGCGCGTCCGGCCCTCAGGTGGCGGATCCAGCGTCGAGGCATCCGCCTCTTGAAAGCTGAGCTGACGTTTGAGCAGCAGCGTGTGCACCGCCGCTTTCTCTTCGCTTGCTAGCTCGATCTTGATCTCGCAGTACCGCATCGTGCGCTCCGCCCGCGGCGCCCGGCGCCGACCGCAGCGTCATATCTAAGCCCGCCCCGTCGAGTCAACCCTTCCCTGACCCCGCCGAGCCCATCGGCAGGCGTTTTTCTCGTCGCTCCCGGGCAGTCTGCGGCGGCGTCTTGGGGGGGCGGCGATGAGGTTTGACAGCCGGCGGCAAGCTCTGCAAAGTACGCGGCCATGCTGAATGGCAAGAAGATCACGGTCGTTATGCCGGCCTACAACGCCGCCTCGACCCTGCAGCGGACCCTGGATGAGATCGATCGCACGGTGGTCGATGACATCATCCTGGTTGATGACTGCAGCACCGACGACACCGCCCAGGTCGCGCGCCGGCTGGGGCTGCGCACGCTGGTGCACGAGAAGAACCGCGGCTACGGCGGCAACCAGAAAACCTGCTACACCGAGGCGCTGCGCATCAACTCGGACGTGGTGGTGATGCTGCACCCCGACTACCAGTACACGCCGAAGCTGCTCACGGCGATGGCCTCGCTGATTGCGGTCGGTCAGTTCGACGTCGTGCTCGGCTCGCGAATTCTCTCCGGCGGAGCGCTCTCGGGCGGCATGCCGCTTTACAAGTACGTCGCCAACCGCGCACTCACCGCCTTTGAGAACGCCGTCACCGGCGCCAAGCTGTCGGAGTATCACACCGGCTATCGCGCCTTTTCGGCCGAGGTCCTGCGCACCCTGCCCCTCGAAGAGAACAGCGACGATTTCGTGTTCGATGGCCAGATGTTGGCCCAGTGCATCTACTTCGGCTATCGCATCGGCGAGATCTCGTGTCCGACGCGCTACGAGGCCGACTCGTCGTCGATCAACTTCCAGCGCAGCGTGGTCTACGGGCTGGGTGTGGTGAACACGACGCTGCAGTTCCGCGCCACCAAGCTTGGCCTCATCCGCCCGAGCATCTTCAACCCCGAAGGCAAGAAGCTTCCCCCCGCCGGAAACGCCTAAAGGCGCCTACCCGTTCTTCCGGCCAGATCGCCGGGTTTCACCGAGGGCGTACGAGGGGTTTCACCCCGGGCTCAGCGCCGACGACTCATTCCCAGCAAAAGACGCAGCAAGAGCAGCAGCACGACCGCGCCAACCACGGCAACGGCGATGGTGCCAGGAATGCCCTTGAGCGGCATGCGCA
>DAORCZ010000443.1:0-6925 GCA_035345735.1 Pseudomonadota bacterium
TCGTCGCCTCGACCGTCGACTTGGTGATGTCCTTGTCGTCGAGGTTGATGGTGCCGGCGACCTTGCCCAGCTCGCCGCGGACATTGGTGATCATCAGGTGCCGTACCGAGAACGCAGCCACCGAGTGACTGGCATCGATCTCCCAGCCGCTGGCCTGAGCCGCTTGCGGGGCCAAGAGCGAGAGGAAGGCGGTAGCGGCAGTTGCGAGAAGAAAGCGCTTCATAGGGGGGAGCTCCTTGTCCTAAAGGGTTGGCCTAGGAACGACCCCGGTGCCGAACATCACGCGGGTCCTAGAGCCGGTCTAACACTTGGCAGCATCAGGTCAAACCGACTTGGCCTGGGCTGTGCGTCCATTAATAGCTAGCGTGCGCAGAATTGAAAAGTCTTCGCTTGCGCCTAACACTGTTGCGACATGCGCAACAATCGTAGGCCGGGGGGAAGGCGGACTAGGGCTGGCCGAAGAAGGCCAGCAGGGCGCGGTTGACCTCGGCAGGCTGCTCCTGGGCGGGCCAGTGACCCGCCTCAGGTAGGTACTCGATGCGCAGGTTGGCGACGAGATCCTGCAGGTTGTAGGTCAGCTCCTTGCCCAGGGCGGGGTCGCGCTCGCCCCACAGCAGCAGCGCCGGTAGCTCAGGCGGGATGGGCGAGAGCTGCTGCAGCGCTGCAAACGGATTCCGACGCAGGATGCCGCGGTAGTAGTTGATGCTCGCGGTGAGTGCGCCCGGCTGCGCCAGGGCCTCGGCATAGCGGTCGAGGTCGAGCGGCGAAAACGTCCCCGGCGCCGAGCTCCGGCCCAGCATCCGCCGCAGCGCCGCAAAGCCGTCTCGTGAGAGCAGCCGCTCGGGTAGTCGCGGCAGCTGAAACAGCAGCATGTACCAGCTCCGTCGCAGCTGACGGAGCGTCATGTGCTTCAGAAACGCGGTCGGATGCGGCGCGTTCAGGATGGCCAAGCGGCGCACGACATGGCGATGCGCAGCCGACGCGGCCACCGACCACGCGATGGCGCCCCCCCAGTCGTGCCCCACGAGGTCAACGCTCCGCTCGCCAAGCGCCCCGACCAAGGCCACGACGTCGTCAAGGAGCACGAGCATGTCATAGCTCGCCACCCCCTGGGGCTTGTCGCTGAGGTTGTAGCCACGCAGGTCGGGAGCAATGGCCCGGTACCCGGCGTCAGCGAGGGCAATCAGCTGATGCCGCCACGAGTACCAGAACTCGGGAAAGCCGTGCAGGAGCAGCACCTTTTTCCCATCGCGCGGGCCACAGCTGACGACATGGAAGCGCAGGCCGTTGGCCGAGAGATAGCTGGACTCAAAGCGCGCGGCATCGACAACCGGGGATGGCGCGGGGGGCGGCGGGGCAGTCATGGCAGAGAACCTCCGTGCTAGAGGGCAGAGCCCGGCAGGCCGAGCTGAATCCACAGGTGATATGTCGCCAGCAGCAGCGCCCCCAGCCACGTCAGCGAGATGCAGTCGGCTGAGGTGATGCCGCGACGCAGCCAGCGTTTGTACAGGAAGAACTGGATCGCCGGCGCGCAGATCATGATGAACAGGCGCCAGGGCACGACTCCTCCGGCATAGCCAATGGCCAGTACCGCCGCTGAGGCCAGGAGGAGCCCGTCGATGATGCGCACCGCGCCGGCCTGCCCATGCACCACCGGGTAGCTGCGCACCCCAGCCGCGGCATCCCCCGGAGCGTCGCGCAGGTCGTAGATGACCTCGTAGCTGAGCTCGAAGAAAAAAAAGTAGGCGGCGGCGAACAGCACCGTCGCCGTCGAGATGCCAGCTGCCCGTGGGGCCGCCGGATCAAACCGCAGCGGATAGGCGAACACCGTCAGCAAAAAGCCGAGCGCCGACGCCGTGTTCTTGAAAAAATAAAGCTGCTTGATGCGGCGCCGCCCCGGTAGCAGCGGATAGTTGTAGGCCAGCCCGAGGGCGTGATAGCCGACGCGCAGCGGCGTCAGCTGCGGACAAAAGGCGTGCGTCAGGGCCAACGAGCCGAGCAGCAGAACGAAGCATAGCGGAGTCAACCACCGTCGGTGCTGCGCGACAAAGTCGGTGCCGCGAATGCCGTTTTGGCGGTCCTCCGGCAGATCGACGACGCGGTTGAGCAGGTTGACGAGGAACCAGTCGAGCGCCGTGAGTGCGGCAAGCTGAGGCCGATGACGGCCGGTAAACAGCCAGCCGAAGGTCAACGTGCCGAGCGCGGCGATCGCCACGATATGCAAGCGACTGACCGACGCCAAGAGCGCCAAGTTCTGACGAAAACGGTTGGGCACAAGGGCAGCCATGCAGAGCAAGGGGGAAACGGTATTCAGGGGCGAGCGTTGCTGCGAAAACGGGGCGCGGTGCGACTTCGTATCGACCGCGTAGCCCACCACGGTGCCGGGGCCATCGACGCCGCCCAACGATGATACAGTGCGCGGCCGAGGAATCGCATGGCAGCGTTTGAAGGACAAGACCGGCCCCCACGTGGGCGAAGCCAGAGTGGAAAGTTCCGTCGCGGAGGGAGCGATGGAGGATCGGGCTCAGACGGCCAGCAGCCCCGGCTGTGGCTGGGCCTGCTGATGCTGATGGCGCTCCTAGCGCTGCCCCGCATCTTTGGACCCCGCGATCAGCGCGTGCCCTACGCCCGCTTCGTAGAGCTCGTCGATGGCGGCCAGATCAAGAAGGTCACCTTCGAAGTCGACCGCATCATCGGCGAAGCCCAGAAGGACGTGTACAGCACCGGTCGGCTAGAGGCGCTAGAAAAAGATCTGGTCGGCAAGCTGGGCGAAAAGAAGGTCCCGTTTGACGCCATCTCGACGCAGTCGTGGCTGGTCACGGCGATCTCGTGGTTCTTGCCGATCGTCGTCTTCTACTTGGTCGTCTCATGGCTCTTCCGCCGCGGCGGGATGGGCCTGCCGGGAGGGCCGATGAACTTTGGCAAGAACCGCGCGGTCGTCGTCGGTGAAGAGGGTACGGGGGTCACCTTCGAAGACGTGGCTGGCCAGCACGAAGCCAAGGATGAGCTGAAAGAGATCATCGACTTCCTGCGCACACCCGAGCGCTATACCCGCCTTGGCGGACGCATTCCCAAGGGCGTGCTTTTGGTCGGCCCGCCGGGGACGGGCAAGACGCTGCTTGCCCGCGCGGTGGCCGGCGAGGCCCGCGTGCCGTTCTTTTCGATCAGCGGCTCGGAATTCGTCGAGATGTTCGTCGGTGTGGGCGCGGCCCGGGTGCGCGATCTCTTCGAGCAGGCCAAGCGCAAAGCCCCGTGCATCGTCTTTATCGACGAGCTAGACGCCATCGGCCGGGCGCGCGGTGTGGCGGGGCCGGTGGCGACGCATGAAGAGCGCGAGCAGACGCTCAATCAGCTCCTCACCGAGATGGACGGCTTTGATACCTCGGGCGGCGTCATCATCATGGCCGCGACCAACCGGCCCGAGATCCTCGATCCGGCGCTGTTGCGCGCGGGCCGCTTCGATCGGCGTGTCGTCGTCGATCGCCCGACGCTGGAAGACCGCCTGGAGATTCTTCAGGTGCACAGCCGCAAAGTCGTGCTGGCCAAAGATCTAGACCTGCAGGCGATCGCGGCGCTGACCGCGGGGCTGGTCGGTGCGGACCTGGCGAACCTGGTGAATGAAGCGGCGCTCTTGGCAGCCCGTCGAAGCGGAGAGAGTGTCGAGGCCAAGGACTTTCAAGAAGCGCTCGAACGCATCGTCGCCGGTCTAGAGCGGAAGTCGCGTCGGCTGTCGGTGCGCGAAAAGCGGCTGGTGGCGCATCACGAATGCGGCCATGCGCTGCTGGCGACACTGTTGCCGGGCAGCGATCCGGTGAAAAAGATCAGCATCGTGCCGCGCGGCATCGGGGCGCTGGGGTACACGCTGCAGCAGCCAACCGAGGAGGGGGACCGCTATCTGATGACGCGCGGCGAGCTGTACGATCGAATCCGCGTGTTGCTCGGTGGACGGGCCGCAGAAGAAGAGCTGCTGTCGGATATCTCGACGGGAGCGCAGGACGATCTGCAGCGGGCCACCGATCTGGTGCGGCGCATGATCACCGAGCTGGGAATGTCGTCGGCGCTGGGGCTGGCAGCCTTCGACAGCGGCCGGAGCATGTTCCTCGACGTGGGAGCCGGACGCGCGCACGACTACTCAGAGGAGACGGCGCGGCAGGTGGATGCCGAGGTGCGCCGGGTGCTGGACGAGCAGTACACGTTCGTGCGCGCCATGATCCGCGACCACCGCGAACCCATCCTGCGGGCCGTCGAGGAGCTGCTGACGACCGAGGTCATGGACGGCGCCCGCTTCCGCGACCTCATCGGCGCCCCGCCGCGAGTGGCTGAAGCGCCGCCCACGACGTAGATCAAAACAGGATGTTCTCGGCGCCCGCGCGGTAGCTGATCTGGATCGTAGTTCCCGTCGGTGCTGACCAAGCAGACGCCGACTCGCGAAGGTCTGCCGGCAGGCTAGGCCAGAACCACAGGCTGCTCAGATTCACCGCGTAGTCCTGCACCCCGGCCCGCTGCAGCAGCGACACCGAAAAGCGCCCCGCGCCTACCGTTAGCTGCAGCCGGAGCGCCTGCTCGGCGGCCGGCTGTTCGACGTGAACCTGCAGTACCGGAGCGCAGCCCGGAGCAGCCTTTGCGGCGGCCAGCGCCGCGGTCGAGTGGGTGCACAGTGGCTGCTTCAGCAGGCGGCTGTAGGCCGGCAAGGCGCCGAGATCCAGAGTCTCGCCCAGGGTCGATCGAAAATAGGCCAGATCAGCGGGTTTCCCATCGGTGCGACGGCGCAGCAGATGGAAGTCGCCGATCGTCTCAAGCAGCTCGTAGTCGGCGACGACCGCCGCGAAAAGACGCGGCACCCGGACCACATGCGGCACCAAGTCAAACAAGGCGTAGCCGGGCCGCCAGATTACGTAAGGCGGCCGCGTCGCGTTCAGCCAGTCCACCATCTGCCGCTGCGCCGACAGGGGACTCGTATCGTAGAACGAGATGTACGGGGCCGGCTTCTGGTGCATGGCGGCATAGACATAAGAGTCGTCGCCGAACACCAAGAAGGCAGGGCGAGCTTCTGGCTTGCCACTGTCCGCCCCGAGGAGCTGCTTCAGCCGCGAAAGCAGCGGCTGCAGCGCGGGGTACATATCGGCAGCGTGGTAGTAGCGCTGCCGGGCTGCCTCGGTCGCCGAGCGATCGGCCAGCTGCGCGATGCCGGCGGGCACTCGAGCGAAGCGATAGACGGCGACCTCGCCTGCAAGCCGCCACGGCGCCACCCCAACCGCCGCAGTCAGCGATACCAAAACCAGGCACAGGAGCGCCAGCCGCTCGACCCGTCCCGGTGCTGCCCGCAACAGCGCCGCCAGCCAGAAGATCATCGGCACGGCAACGAACGGCAGCAACTGAACGGCAACATGGGGCCGCACCACCTGCTTGTGCAGCGTCAGCGCGGCGAGGATCCCACAGGCCAGCGTGAGCGCCCCCAGATCGGCGAGCGCCACCCGTCGTGCCCACAGCCGCAGAAACCCGCCCAGCCCCAGGCAGAGCAGCACGCCGTACAACAGCACCGCTTCGCGCGTCGTCGGCCAGCCAAACCAGTCCCACACCCAGCTAATTAACGAGGCGTAAGACACCATCCCCGCCGTGTGCAAAAGAAACGCCAGCTGCCCGCCGAGCCGTCCCTGGCGTGCCAAGTCGAGCGCCCAGACTGCGGCGAAAAAGGCGACCACCGCCGCGACAGTCACCAGCCACAGCCCCAGCTGTCGCCGCGAGACACCATCGGGCGGACGCAAAAGATCGAGGAGCCACAGCCCCGCCAAGGCGACGCCGGCATACAGCACCTGATGCGCCTCGTACGGCAGAGCGTACCCCGCATAGGCGGCAAGATAGAGCCCGTCTCGCAGGCGCCACGCTCGCTGGCGGCTAACGACGCCGAGCAACACCAAGCCGAGGGCCAGGTTGTAGCGCGACTCAGCGGCGAGGCAGCCAGTCACAGAGGCCGCGGCGACCAGCCCTAATAACCCGCTCACCAGCAGATACGAGCGTCCTGACAGCAAGAAGGCCGCTCGCACAATCACCAACCAGGTCAGGCAGACGTGAAACAGCGCCCCCGCGAAGGACGCTGCTGTCGGCACGCTGTGACGAATGAAGTCAGCGTACGGATACCAGAAGTCCCGCAGCGGCAGCCACCCCGCAACGTAGGCATAGCCCCAGGTGAAGTAGTTCATCTGGTCGTAGTTCGTGCTGTGTGGGTCGTGGGTGATCGAGTGCAAAATCGCCGGCACATCGGGAATCCGCACGCCGAGGTTCAGCGCCAGGAGAATGACCAGCAAGAGCACGCCGATGGCTCGAGAACTGCCCTGGCTATCCGCCGGTGGCGTCCCTTGCTCTGCCCACCCGTCGTCTGGCCAGCGGCGTCGCGCATAGCCAGCGAACACGAACCCGATCCCCGCCGTGAGCAAGCAGGCCAAGAGCACGACCCGATGCTCCGTGAGCTTGGGATAGCCCGAGTAGTTGGCATAGCCCACCGCGACGTCAGAGCTCTGGTAGCCCGCCAAAAGCTGCCTGACCACTTGGCGATCCCAGATCAGCCCCTGCAGCGGAATCAACCCAAGCAGACCTAGGGGGACCAGCAGAATCGGCCCCCAGGCGCGGGCTCGCGCAAGAACGAAGAGCGCGCAGGGCAAGGCCAAGCTCAGCCAGAGGTACTCACGCCACTGCGCAAGCAGCCGCTGCAGCCGCGAGCGTCCACCGGTGAGGGTCGCGTCCGGGATGCGCAGGATGGGATCCGACCCGCTGCTCACCAAGTCCAAGCAAGGCCCGCCGTCCACGCTTCCGGGCGAGGCCGGCACGAGCTGTGAGTAGCCAAACTGCCGCAGCTCTGCCGGTCCGAAGTCAAACAGGGCCCGCCCATCCAAAAGCAGTCGCAGGCGACAGAGCCGAACCCGGCTGT
>DAORCZ010000444.1:0-6911 GCA_035345735.1 Pseudomonadota bacterium
CGATACGGCGGGCTGCCGGTCAGCATGGCGTAGGTGATCGCGCCCAGGGCATAGACATCCCAGCGGGCATCGGGCAGCGCGGCCAGATCGGCCTGCTCGGGCGCCATGTAAAAGAAGGTTCCCAGCGACGGCTGCTGCTCACTGGTCAAGCGCGACTGACCAAAATCGCAGAGCCGCGGCCGCAGATCGGCGTCCAAAAGTACGTTGGCTGGCTTGAGATCGCAGTGCAGGATGCCAAAGCTGTGCGCCTGGGCCAGCGCGCGGGCGATGCTGCGCAGGATGCGCGTCGCCTCCGCCTCGGTCATCGGCCCCTGACGCAGCCGATCCTCTAGCGAGCCGCGCTCCAGATACTCCATCACGTAGTAAGGCGGCGAGGCGTTCCAGCCCACCTCGATGAGCTGCACGATCTCGCGCGAGGTATAGAGCGCGGCCAGCTTTTCCACCTCGCGCTGCAGGAA
This sequence comes from Pseudomonadota bacterium, assembly GCA_035345735.1. GTDB lineage: Bacteria > Myxococcota_A > Polyangia > Palsa-1104 > JAEUJZ01 > JAEUJZ01. The sequence goes on from DAORCZ010000444.1 coordinate 459, forward strand.
CTTGAAGTCAAGACCTGGCGCGTGCGAGTAGAACTTGATGGCGACGAGCTTGCCGGTATTTTCCTGCTCGGCGAGCCACACCGTACCGAACGCGCCGCGCCCCAGGGAGCGCAGCAGGCGATAGCCTTCCACCGCAGCCGGCGGCGGCTCCAGGCACAGATCGTCGCTGGTCAGTCCGACGCTCGACAAGAACGAGCGACTGGTCGAAAGCGCCGGGCTTGACGGCAGGATATCGCTGGGCGCCGCCTGCGTCGCGGCCAGTGCCGCCTGCTCGGTCAGCTCCAACCCGGACGACAGGCTCGGCTCGGCGTCTGTAGGAACAGACGATGCATCCCCTGAGGCCACCGCCCTGGGCGCCAACGCCACAGGCGGGGCGAGTATCGCCGGGGCTGTATGCTCGAAAGCGGCTTCTAGATCCCCAGCCGGAGGCTGCTCTGCGGCGGCCGAGTTCTGGTTCCGCACAAACACTGGCGTCGCCATAACCGAGGGCGCAACCATAGCACAGCCCCACTGGTGTGCGACGGAAGCTAGGTAATTTCTTTAAGCCGTTGACTCCGCGGAACCCAGAGCGTCCAATTTACGTACTCTGAAAAGTCTTAATCGTCTGTAGGAGAGTGCTTATGCATCCCCCGCCGCCGTCGTTCCAGCAGATGGCCGAGGCGTCCCCTCTGGCCATGGTGATCTGGGACGAATCCGGCACGATCCACCAGGCCAACGAGGCCTTCTGGCATCTCTTAGGTCTCGCCTCTGCCATTCCGGAGGCTCGCAACTATTGGGACCTGGGTGCCGACGACGGCAAGGCGAGCGAGATCCGCCACCTCCTTTCGCACGAGGGCCAGGCCTATGACAAGGAGCTCGTCACCGTCGATGGCGGGCGGCGCTGGGTGCGCATCGAGGGCTTCACGCTGGAGCGCCGAGCCGGCAGCGCCCTCTTTGCGGCGGTGCTACGTCCCCTCACGTCACCGTCGAGCGATCGGGCGGCCCAGCTGGCTCACTACGCCGAGCTGCGCGGCGAGCGAGAGAACGTCCTGCGCCGTCAGAACGAGCTCCTCTTCCGGCTGGCTCGCAGCCCGATCGTCAGCTCGGGGGATTTTGTCGCCGCTGCCCGCGACATCACCGAGGTCGCAGCCCGTGGACTGCCGGTCAGTCGGGCCTCGATCTGGCTGTTCGACATCCACCGCAAGCGGATTGTCTGCCAGATGCTGTTCGAGCTCGAAAGCGGCAAGCACAACGATCGCGCTGTCGGCATGACCCTTTTGGCCAACGACTACCCCCAGTACTTTCGCGCGCTCGCGGAAGATCGCGCCGTGGTGGCCAACGATGCCCGCAGCCATCCCGCGACGCATGAGTTCAAAGAGGGCTACCTGGAACCGCTGGGCATCTACTCGATGCTGGAAGCACCGCTGCGCCACAAGGGCGAACTGGTCGGCGTGCTCTGCCACGAACACTGTCACAACCGCCGCAGCTGGACGCAGGACGACGTCAGCTTTGCCAGCCACTTGGCTGATCTCGTCGAGCGAGCGATGGAAGCCGCCGATCGCACAGTCGTCGAGCGAGCCCTGCATCAGCTCAACCGCGAGCTAGAGCAGCGCATCGACGAGCGCGCCCGCCAGCTGGAAGAAGCGACCGAGCTGGTGCTGCGCCTGCAGAAAGAGCGAACCGAAGCCCAGATGGCGGCCGGCTTCGCGCAGGAGATGCAGAGCGTGCTCGACCCAGCGCGCGCCGTGATCGAAAAGGTGATGGGTCAGGGCAAAGAGGTCGATCCCGAGGACAGCGAGCCGGCCACCGACCTTCGCCAGCTTTTGCAAGAGCTGTACTTGGGGGTGCAGGACCACTTGAGTGAGGACACGACGCAGCGCTTCGGCCTGGCGATGCAGCATGCCGATCAGCTGACCGGCGCCTTCGCGGCGCTGCGCCGCCCCGTCGAAGAAGCGCTGAAGATCACGCGCGAGATCAGCGAGTACTCGCTGATCGGCCGGGCCCGACCGGGACATGAGGTCTGCCAAATGATCCCGCTCATCGAGTCGATCCACGACGAGCTCGCACCGCTGATCGAGCACGAGCAGATTCACGTGGTGTTCGACCTGCACGGGCCGCTGCAGCTCTACGGTGCCGAGCTGCACTATCGCGCGGCCATTCGCTGCCTGCTGGCCAACGCCTGCGACGCCGTGCGCGAGCTGATCGATAATCAGCCGCGGCGAATCTTCGTCCGCTATCACGCGGTGCCGGCCGGTGCGCTGATCAGCATCGAAGACAACGGCGAAGGCATCCCCGAGAGCGCGCGCAGTCGCCTGTTCGAGCCGTTCTACAGCACCAAGGGCCGCAGCCACACCGGGCTTGGCCTGCCCATCGCGCGCAAGGTCGCCACGCTGTACGACGGTCAGCTCGATCTCGACAGCCGCCCAGGCGAAGGCACGCGCGCGCGCATGCTGCTACCGCTCAAGCAGATCGCGCCGGTGCGCTAAAACCGGTGTTTACAAATTAACTTCCCCGTCGAGATCTGATGGCGAAGGCCTTGGTTTCTGCTTGTTCGCCCGCTGCGCCGTCAGCCGATATGCCGCTTTAAGAAATCGACCGTACGCTGCCAAGCCAGCTCGGCGCTCTGCGGCTCGTACCTGGAAGAGTCGGTCGAGCGCATGAAGGCGTGCTCGGCGTCGTAGATGTAAAGATCCATCTCGCCACCGCCGGAGCGCACCTTGGCCTGGATCTCTTCGGCCACCGCCGGGTTCGCCCAGGCATCGACCTTGGCGTAGTGCCCGCAGATCGGCGTCTGGACGTGGCTGAACTCGTCGGAGGGAAGCCGCGGCAGACCGTAGAACGGCACCGCTGCTGCCAAGGCCGGTACATAGCGTGCAGCCGCCAGCGTGAGCGCTCCGCCCAAGCAGAAGCCGGCCACCGCGACTTTGCCGTTACAGCGGGGATGCGAGCGGAGGAAGGCCACTGCCTCGCCAATTTCTCCCACGGCGGCCTGGAAGTTGAAGGCCCCGATCATCTGGGCTGCCTCGTCGTCATTCTTGGCAACCTGGCCGTGAAAAAGGTCGGGGACGAGGGCGAGGAAGCCCGCCTGCGCGAAGTGCTCGCCATGCAGCTTCATGACCTCGTTTAAGCCGTGCCACTCATGGATCACCACGAGCGCGCCCGTCTTGCCCAAACCCGGCGGCTCACAGAGCGCGCCCTCGATTTGCCCACCCGCTTTCGTCGAAAACCGAACCTTCGTCGTCATGTTGATGGCTCTCCTCTGTGCGGTCGTTACGTCGGCTCCGATGCGGTTAGGGCACCGGTTCCCCTCTTGCGGATGGCAGCGCGTCTTCCGCCGATCACCACGGCACCGGGCCGCGCGCGTCGAAGAACCCACCCGTCGGGCCGGTGTCATCTAGCAGCGCGAGGTTCACGGATGCGCGCGCGCCCTCCTCGACCGTCTGGGTGCCGCGGTTGCCGTTCAAGTCGGTCGCGGTGTACCCCGGGTCCGCGGCGTTGACCTTGATGCCGGCAGCCGCAAGCTCCTTCGCGTACTGCACCGTCACCATATTGAGTGCCGCCTTGGATGCGGGGTAGGCGATGGCGTTGAACCACGCGTACTGCCACCCCGGGTCGCCATGGTTCGACAGCCCCCCGAGCTCACTCGACACCATGACGATGCGCGCCGCTGGCGACGCGCGATGGAGAAGTGGCAGCATCGCATTGGTCACCGCGACCGCGGCAAAGACGTTGACCTCGAACACGCGGCGCAGGTCAGCGAGTCGCGTCTCGCTGGGCTTGGGGCGGCCAAGGATGATCCCCGCGTTGTTCACCAGCACATCCAAGCGTCCCAGGTCACGCTCCATGCGTGACGCCGCCCGCGCGATGCTCGTGGCGTCGGTCACGTCGAGCGCGATCAGGTGCGCGTCGATGCCTTCGCCGCGCAGCGTTGCAACAGCGTGAACGCCGCGTTCACGGTCGCGCGCGCCGACAAGGACGGTCATCCCCCGCTGGCCGAGCTGGCGGGCTGTCTCGAATCCGATCCCCTTGTTCGCACCCGTGATGAGCGCGGTTCGCTTGCCGTTCATGCCCTAGGTCTACGGCCAAGTGGCCGGGGAGGATTGGGCGAAGTTGGCAAAACAGCTTCCCGAGCCGCCAAGAACGCCCAAGCACACCACGTCCCCCGCGGTATGGTAGGGACATGGATTTGTCGGCGGCACAACGCGGGCGATACCGGATCGCCTTCTCGCGTCCAGCTTCGCTCCCCGGTGTCACCGTGGGGCAGTTCTGGAGCGATGGGCATCTGTTCACCTGCGTGACCGACCGCTACGCCAGTGCACTACACCTCAGCGGCCAGTCCGAGTGGTCGTTGCGAGGCCGGCGCTGGTTAAGCGGTCCCGGCACGATCGATGTGAAGGTCCCCGGAGAGGTCTTTGCCGAGCACGCCCGCCACGGCCAGCGACGGTTTCAGGTCGTGCTCTTCGACCCCCGCCTGGTCGACGAGGCGCGCGCGACGTTGGATTGCACCGTATCCGCCCCGACGGAAAACGCGCTGGGCTCGCACGATCCGCGCGTCGCCCCGCTAGCGTCGCTACATCACGTGCTGCTTCGCGACGACGCTTCTCCCGAGGAGCTTGAGGGGGTGTCCTGCGACGCGCTGCGGGCCCTTTGCGAGTTCACGACAGAACATCGAGAAGCGTCCCGCCCACGGGGTGCGTGGGCCACCGCGGTGGGGCGCGCGCGCGTGCTGCTCGATGCGCGCTTCACGGAGACGATTTCACTCGATGAGTTGGCCGCGCACGCGCGACTCGACAAGTTCCGCCTCTCGCGTGCCTTCCGCGACGAGGTCGGGCTGCCGCCGCATGCGTACGTGACCCATCGGCGCATCAGCCTCGCGGGAACGCTCCTCGCGCGAGGTGTGCCGCAGGCGGAGGTCGCGGCGCGCGTTGGCCTCTACGACCAGAGTCAGCTCCACCGACACTTCAAGCGCATCGCCGGCGTCACTCCTGGCGCGTACTCCCGAGCGGTGCGTTGAGCCGCCTACCTTCTTCCCGACACCACGAAGTGAAGCGGGGCCGGTCCCCCCCCGTCTAGCGACGAAACGTGACCAGGAGCGGTGCGTGGTCCGACGGCTTTTCACCCTTGCGCGCCTCGCGATCGACACGGGCCGCGGTGCAGCGCTCGATGAGCGGCGTCGTGCACAGGATGTGATCGATGCGGATGCCCAGGTTCTTGGGGAAGGCCAGCTGGCGATAGTCCCAGTAGGTGAAGATCTTGGTGCTGGGCTCGATGCGGCGCAGTGTGTCGTGCAACCCGAAGGACATCAGCGCGGCCAAACGACTGCGCGCTTCGTGATGGCAGATGACGGTGTCGCGCCACAGGTCGGGGTCGTGGACGTCTTGATCATCGGGCGCGATGTTGTAGTCGCCGCACAAGAGCAGCGCTTCGTCTGGCGAGAAGTGGCGCCTTAGATGATCGGCAAAGCGCCCCAGCCAGCGCAGCTTGTAGGCGTACTTGTCCGAGTCGATGCTCTGCCCGTTCGGCACATAGACCGAGCCGACGCGCAGACCCAGGCTGGGAATGCGCGCTACGATCAAGCGCGCCTCGCTGTCGGGATCGCCGTCATCCATGCCGCACACCACGTCGGTGGGTGCGCTGTGGTCGGCCCGCACAAGGATCGCGACGCCGTTATAGGTCTTCTGACCGAAGGCCACCGCGTGATAGCCCAGCGCCTGCATTTCCAGCAGCGGAAACTCGGCGGTCTGCATCTTGATCTCTTGCAGACAGACGACGTCGGGGCGATGCCGCTCTAGCCATGGACGCACCCGCTCGCTGCGGGCCCGCAGCGAGTTGACGTTCCAGGTAGCGACCACGAATTCGGAGGAGAGAGGAGGGGTCGCCGCCGGCTCACCCTGAGGCGGAGCCGACGGCGATTGGGGGGTAGTCACGAGCGGCTTAGCGGCAGAGGCCGGGGCCCATCGCCATCGACATGAAGGCGTCGGCACACATGCCAGTGGTGCAGGCCGGCATACCCCCCTGCACGCAGAGCTGATGGCACTTGCGGTCGACCTGATCGCACTGGTTGCCGTCGGTGCACTCGTTGACGTAGCTGCAGGTCGCGCCCGGCATCTTTGGCGAAGCGACGCTGGCGTAGCACAGCGCGCCCTTGAAGGCATCGCCGGAAGCCGTGCCGTTGTAGAACACGCACTGCCGCTTGACGCCCATCGGCTTGTCAGCGCAGGTGCCGGGGCCGACGGTGCAGGTGGCCTGGCAGCTACCCTTGTCTTCGTAAGCGCCGCGCACGCAGCCACCGGCCTTCATCGTGCCGGCTTCGGTGCAGGTGCCCATCGGGCTCTTGGGATCGCAGTCGAAGATGGTGTCGGGGTAGCAGACGCCGCCACCGACGTAGGCGCAGGCATAGCCCGGCTTGCGGCAGGTGGTGGCGTTGTTGCAAGCCGCCAAGCAGTACTTCGCAGAGCCGATGCTGGTGCAGCG
>DAORCZ010000445.1:0-6864 GCA_035345735.1 Pseudomonadota bacterium
CTCGGAAGAAAATCCCAATGCGGCAAAGAAGAGAGCAAGGCGATAGCGGCTGCCAAGGAGGCTCGCCCGCATACGCGCCGCCTGCGCGCGCGCCCCGACTAGCACACGACGAGCCAGCAGTACCTCGACGATCGTGCCGTCTCCCGCGCTGAGCAGCCGCTCGCGCAGTGCGACCTCACGTGCTGCCGCCGGGACGAGCGTCTGTTCGAGGAGCTTGTCGAGATCGCCAAAGTGCTCGACATCGTGCAGCGCTTGTCGCAGATCAACCTGCGCATAAGCTGCCGCGCCCTCTGCGCCGACCCGGGCTCGCGCAGCGGCAGCGAGCAGGTCGGCGTGCTCCCGCTGACCGCGCTCGAACATCGGCAGGCTCAGCGTCAGCGTGCCGAACGCCGCCCACGGTGCGGTCGGTTCGTGCAGCGCCATCGCGCCCAGCCAAAGCTGCGTGCCACGCTGGGCCGCGAGTTCTCGGGCGCGAGCGAGCTCAACCTGCTCAGCGGAGCGGCGCAGGGCCGGCTCGGGCAGCTGAGCGCAACGCCGCAACGCCTCGGCAACGAGTGCATCGGTGAGTGGACGCAGCGTCACTTCCCCAGGAACCCCCGTCACCAGCACCGCCTCATCCAGCCCCAGGAAGCGGCCGAGCGAGAGCCCCCCCTCGACTACCTCGCCCTCCACGGCGAGCCGCCGCGCCTCGACCTCGGCCAGGTAGGTGCTCGCTGTCGCGACATCGACCTGGGTTACCGCGCCAGAGCGGGCCAGGCGCTCGGTCTGTTGCAACATCTGGCGGGCCAGCTCGACTTCGTCACGGGCAAGCTGCTCGGCCTGCGTGGTCCCCCAAAGCTCGCTCCACAACCGCGCCGTGCCCAGTCGCTGCCGCAGGATCGCGGCGCGCACTTCGATGGCCAGGGCGGTCTCCTCATTCTCGACGCTGCGACGGCGGGCACTGGCGTAACCCGAAAGATAGAAGCCCTGCTGCACCGCCACTTGCACCACGGCGCCGCGACCACCGGTGTCGTCCCGGTATCCCGACTCGACGCTGATCTGCGGGTTGTGGGCCAGCGTTCCGATCCGCCGATCCGCCGCGCGCTTGACCGCCAGCGCCGCTTCCACCTCGCGCACCGCCGGGGCTTCACGGCTGCGCTGCATCGCCTCGGCGAAGCTCAGCGCGCGCGCGTTCGGGTGCGCACGGCAAGGAACTTCGCTGACCGTGATCGCCAAAAGACAGAGCCACAGCGCATGCCGCATGACTCATGGCTAACCGACCGCGGCAGAGGCTGCATGAGGAGTCCCTAAGAAAGTTCTTAGACTGGGGGCTCAGCTCGCTGGCAGCTCGATGACGAAGCGGGCTCCTGGCGTGCAGGTCTCATCCAGAAAGATGCGTCCGCCGTGCCGCGCTGCGATCTCCTGCGTGATGTGCAGCCCCAGGCCGTAACTCTCGCGCGGCCCGGCACCATCCGCTGGCTCTGCCGTGTGCCGTCGCTCGCGCCAGAAGGGGGCAAAGAGGCTGGCGCGCAGCGCGGGTGCGACACCGGGGCCATCATCGCGAACGGCCAGGCGGATCAACCCGCCCGCTCTCGCCAGCTCTACCCGGATGCTGCTGCCGCGCGGCGCATAGCGCAGTGCATTGCTCAGCAAGTTATCGAGCCCCTGCCGCAGCGCGGGTGCGTGGCCAGGGACCTGGATGTCGGCGGCGCCTTCGGTCTCAATGAGCACACCGCGCGCTTCTGCCGCCGCGCGGGCCGCCTGGATGGCGTCGACCGCGAGCGCGTGCAGATTCACCGGCACACGATCCCACTCTGCTTGTCCAAGGGCGAACCTTTCGAGAAGCTGCTGGCACAGCGTGCTCAGACGGTTCACCTCGCGCCGCACCTCCTCCATCGACGCGCGAAGTTCATCGGGCGGGCGGGGTTTGCGTAGCGCCAGATCGAGAGTCGTTCGCATGAGTCCAAGCGGTGTGCGCAGCTCGTGCGCCGCATCGGCAAGCAGGCGTTCCTGTCCCGAACGCGCGGCGCGCAGCTTGGCTGTGGTCTCGCGCAGGACATGATGCAGCTCGCCGATCTCGTCGCGCTGCGGATCGTCGGCGAGGTCGTGATCAAGCTGGCCTTCGCGCAAGGCCGCCACGTGCGCCCGCAGCACGGCAAGCCGCGTCCGCAGCCGCCGCGCCTGCAGCGCCTGCAGCACGAACAGCGCCGCGCCGAACAGCATCGCCAGGCTCAGCGTCGTTTGATAGAACGCCCGCGCCGAGCCGTCGAGCTGCGCCAAGGATGCCGCCAGCCGCAGCGTGTAGAGTCCGCCGCGCGGCGCCGCCACCGTCACGAAGAGCTCGCGGAAGCGAACTCCGTCGGCCCCGCGCCGGGTGCGCAGCTCGGGCGAACGTCCGGGGATTCCCGGCAGCAGGATCTCGGGCGGTGTCTCCGACGCAGCTGCGCGCGGCGGGTAGCTCATCACCAGGCGCCCATCCGGGCCAAATAGGTCACCGGTCGGCGCGAACAGCCGGACGCTCTCGATAAGCGGCGAGGTTGCCATGTGCAGGTGTACGCGCCCGCCGGGACCGTCAAACAGGCTCACGCTCTCGACGGCTGCCTGCGCGAGCAGGGCCCGATCGATCGCCGCCCCCAGGTGATGGCGAAACCACTGCCCGGCCACGATAACGCCGAGCAGCACACCCAGCGCCGGCACGACCGCGCCGAAGAGCCACATGCGGGTCGCGAGTCTCATCGCCGTGCTCCATCGCCCCCGTGGTCGACAAGCATGCGGTAACCGATGCCGCGCACGGTCTGAATCGATACGCCGGTGCCGTGAATCTGATCGAGCTTGGCGCGCAAATAGCCGACGTAAACATCGACGACGTTGGGCGTCCCCTCGAAGTCGGTGCCCCAGATCGTGCTCAGCAGGCGCGAGCGGGTGAGCACGTCTCCGCGGTGTCCGCTGAGCTCCTGCAGCAGCTCGAACTCTCGCGCCGTCAAAGACGCCTCGCCCCCTGGACCGACCAGCACGCGACGGCGAGCATCCAGCGTCAGCGTGCCGAGCTGCGTCGTGGTTTCGTGCGAGCCGCCGCGCCGATGCAGGGCTTCCAGTCGAGCCAAGAGCTCCTCGAAGTCGAAGGGCTTCGGCAGGTAGTCGTCCGCTCCGGCACGCAATCCGGTGACCTTTTCTCCCGTAGTGCCGCGCGCCGTCAGCATGAGAACGGGTGTCCGCAGTCCTTTTTTGCGCCACCCCCGCAGCAGCGTCACGCCATCCTGATCCGGCAGCATCCAATCGAGCAGAATCACGTCGTACGAGATGTCGAGCGCCTGCTGCGCCGCCGCGTCCGCTGATGCGCACAGATCGACCTGATGCCCCTCCTCCTGCAGCCCACGGGCAAGGAGGCGCGCCATCCGTTCTTCATCTTCCACGATCAGCAACTTCACCGCGCCGGTTCTAACACGTGGCAGCCTTGGTGGGCGCGGAGTACCGAAGCGCGATCTCCGGTTGGGCGGTGCTGGCTGCGCACTACGACAAAGCGGGTCGGCTCGCCCCAACCACCTGTGCACGCGGTGTGGATACCATCGCGCGCACAAAGGGGCCGAGATCAATTGTGCCGTCGATTGGACAGTCCCCAGTGGCCCGCGCGGCCGCTGCTCTGCTGGCTTGGCGCAGGATCTGTGTTCCGTCTGTGCCAGGGCCCTTGATCCCGACTCGTACTCGCAGTGGTGCGGTCTACGATGCAAGGACATCACCATCGGCAAGCGACGCAGCCGCCAGGCATTTGACGCGCTGGCTCTGCCGGTGGCGATGGGGCGGCGCCGAAAAGCAGCGCGATTCCGCCCACCTGCGCAGACCTCGCAGAGCTACCGAGTCCCCGCGCTATGATGTCTCGACTGCGCCTAGCTGCGGTCGTCTCTCATGCAGCGCACTGCCTTTTCGCACTCCGAGGAGTCCACGGCCAGCCTGCCTGGCCAGGACGAGCAGCCTGGCCTTCGGCAGCGCGATGAACCCTACTTTTTGGTCATCGATCCCAGCTCGTCCGCGGTGTTTCGCCTGCCGAGCAAGCCCGAGTTCACGATCGGGCGGGGGCTTGATGTCGATCTGCAGCTGCCGCACAGCTCGGTGTCGCGAACGCACGCGCGCCTGCGCTGGCAGGGCGATGCGCTGCTGATTCAAGATGCCGGCAGCCACAACGGGGTGCGCGTCAACGGGGTGCGTATTCACGAACCGCAGAGCCTCGCCTCGGGCGATGTCGTGCAGATCGGTGAGTTGGTGCTGGTCCTGCACTGCCAGTCGATGCGCGGTGGCCAGCGCCCGGTGCTTGACCGAGCCGCGGCGCGACAATATCTGCTCGACGAGATCGAGCGCGCGCTGCGCTACCATCGTCCACTGGTACTGCTGCACATCGAACTCGGGGTGTCGCCCAGCGAGCCAGCGATGCTGATGGCCGCACTGGGCCAGCACCTGCGTCCGCTCGACCGCTTGGCACGGCTTGCTCCCAGCGAGCTCGCCGTCATCCTGCCCGACTGCGAAGACGACGAGGCGCAGGACCTGATCGAGCGGCTGTTCCGTGAGCTACCGCAGGCGGCACGCATCGGCACCGCGGGCTGTCCGGCTGATGGCGGGAGCGCCGACATGCTGATGTTTGTCGCGCGACAGGCGGCCGCCGTTGCGTCACCCGGGGCGGCCGCCGGTTCCGCGAGTATTCAGGTACGCAAGCAGATCGGCGAGCACACGATCCTGCTGGCCGAACCCGCCATGCTGCGGGTCTATGAGCTGATCTCGCGCCTCGGTCCCAGCGCCATTCCCGTGCTGATTCACGGCGAGACCGGCACGGGCAAAGAGATCGCAGCGGCCGCCCTGCACCAGGCCTCGCCCCGCAGCAGCCGACGCTTCCTGGCCATCAACTGCGCTGCCCTGCCCGAGTCGCTTGCCGAGAGCGAGCTGTTCGGTCACGAGCGGGGAGCCTTCTCAGGTGCCGTCGCCACCAAGAGCGGACTGCTGGAGAGCGCGCCGGGCGGCACGGTCTTCCTCGATGAGATCGGCGAACTATCGCCGCCGGTGCAGGCCAAGCTTGTGCGGGCCCTAGAAACCCGACGCATCCTGCGGGTCGGCGATGTAAACGAGCGCCCGATCGACGTTCGGATCATCGCCGCGACCCACCGCGATCTAGAGGCCGATGCGCGGGCTGGGCGCTTCCGACAGGACCTGTACTTTCGCTTGGCCGCCGCCATCGTGAACCTGCCGCCGCTGCGTCACCGCCCAGTGGAGCTTCCGCTGCTGGCTCGTTCCTTCCTGCAGTCAGCGCGTGAGCGTCTGGGGGGGGCACCGCTTACCCTGTCGAACGCCGCGATGTGGCGCATCGTCGCCTACGAATGGCCGGGCAATATTCGCGAGCTAAGAAACGCCATGGAATTTCTGGCGGCAACGGTAACCGAGCCGCAGATCGAGACCTGGCACCTGCCGAGCAAGCTGGGCGGGCCAGAAACCTCTGCTCCGTCGAGCCCAAGTGCTGCCCCAGAGGCGATGAGTCCGCTGAGCGGGACCGCGATGTCGTTTCGTCCCTTGGAAGCCGAGCTGCGCGAGATCGAGCGGGCGCGGATGCAGGAAGCGCTGATCGCCGCTGAGGGCAGTCAGACCCGCGCAGCGGAGCTCTTGGGCATGCCGCGGCGCACGTTCTTCGCCAAGAAGAAGCAGTACGGGTTGGGGCTGCGCGGCGCGGACTCCGCCGCCGATCCGGGCGCTTCGCCGAAACCGGGCAGTGATCGCCGCAGCGCTAGCCGCCCGGCCTAGGGTCCGCCGCCCCGGGCGCGCGAACCATGGGGCTCGACGGCGATGGGCCCAGGGCAGCAAGCCGACGCTGCGCAAGCAGCCACTGCGGACGCTGACGCAGCGCCAGCAGCAACAGCGAGCGCGCCTGATCGAGCAGTCGTGCGCGCGTCGCACCCGCCTGACCCTGGGCCCGCAGCAGCGCGGCCTCGCTGCGCAGAAAGGGGGCCGCTGCGGCCAGCCAACCCACCGGCGGCACCACTGCCAGGGCCTGCTCAAGCTGCGCCAGATGGGCCTCGGGACTGTGGCCTAGGCGGCGCTCGCAATCGGCCGACAGCAGCAAGAGCTTGGCGTGGGCAAGCCGGGCAAAGCCATCGCGGGCGTTGAGGGCCAGGCTGCGCTCCATGGCGGCGTGGGCTTTGCGCAGCAGATCCTGGACGCTTGCCAGCGGCTCACCGGCGTCGAGGGCGCGCTGGGCGCGCAAGCGGTACAGGCTTGCCAGATCGGCATGACTGGGTGCGTGGGCAGGCAGGATGGCCAGCGCCTGTTCGATGTGCGGCTGCGCCTTCGCCAACAGCGCCTCGGCATCGCGCGTGCGGCCGGCGTACAGCCAGACCTCGGCGATATCGACATACAGCCCCCCAAGATGATGATGCACTCCCGAGGTCGATTGCACATGGCGCAGGCCCTGCTCGGCATCGGACTCTGCATCAGTGAGCCATTGGTCGGTCAGCTCATTGCGAGCGGCCAGGCCCAGCACGGCTCGTCGCGCCACCAAGAGAGCGCTTTCATAAAATGTCTCTCGCTTCGGCGAAAGCGTCCAGGCAGCACGGTATGATTTAATTGCGCCACTTAATTGTTCAAAAATAGGAGCTCCTTCAATATCGCTTTTATATCCGCTTAATCCTTGCAGATCGCCCAGGATCTGATAACCCAAAGATGGATGTTCGGGAGAGCTCGCCGCCTGCTTTGCCGCCGCCTCGGCCAGTCCCGGCAGATCGCCCAGCGGCAGGCCGCGATTCAGGCGCGCCTCGGCGAGGCTGGCATACAGCACCGCCTGCCGCTGCATCATCGTTGGCGACATGGGGAAGCGACGGACATAGGCCAGATCGGTCATCGCCTGAGATTCAA
>DAORCZ010000446.1:0-6864 GCA_035345735.1 Pseudomonadota bacterium
CCGACATCCACGGCACCATGGTCGAGTTCTACGCCCGCGGCGCTGGCGGCACGACGATTGGCGACACCGGCGGCAACTTCTTGATTGGCGACCAGCTGTCGACGCCGCCCCTGCGTTACATGAACAAGCCGAGCAAGGACGGCAAGAGCCCGGATGCCTGGAAGAGCACGCTGGGCAGCCTCGATGTCCACTACTCGTCGGGCCCGATGAACCGCGCCTTCTACTTCTTGTCGGCGGGCGCGAGCAAGGTGGCCACCGACGATGGCTACAGCAGCTATCTGCCCAGCGGCATGACCGGCATCGGCAATGACAAGGCGGCGCGCATCGCCTACCGCGCACTCGCCACCAAGATGACCGCGAACACCAACTATGCCGGCGCCCGCACCGCGTTCCTGGCCGCGGCCACTGATCTGTACGGCGCCACCAGCCCCGAGTTCGAGGCGGTCGAGAACGCCTTCGGCGGCATCAACGTCGGCAAGCCCCACGGCGGCGGCGGCGGCACCGATGTCACGCCTCCCACCACCAAGGTCACGACCCCAGGCTTCCTGGCCTTCCTCAAGGGCACCGTCAACGTCGCCGCGACAGCCACCGACGACGTCGGCGTGACCAAGGTCGAGTACTACGTCGGCCCGACGCTGGTCGCCAGCAGCACGACGGCCCCCTTCGGCGCGCCCTGGGATACCAAGAAGACCAAGAACGGCATCTACCTGTTCACCAGCAAGGCCTACGACAAGGCTGGCAACGTCGGCACCTCGCCCGGCGTGCTGATCTTCGTCGCCAACTAGCCAGTCCCCCCCAGCACTCGGCGCTCGGCGCGCGGTCCCACCGGGGGGATGGGCCGCCGCCGCCCTCGCGTCCTGCCTTACAGCGGCGCGACGTAAAGGAAGTTCAGACACATCTCATCCCCAGTGCCTTCGCCCCAGCGCACGTCGCGTGGCGGTTGGCGCTGACCGTCGATGACCGGCTGATTTTCTGGGCTGTTGTCGAACTCGCAGGTGATGACCAGGGTGTCCTGCGGGCGTAGCTCGTAGGGTGTCTTGAAGGCGTAGGGAAGCTGCCAGTTGAAATCCCAGCGCGGAATCTCCAGCAGCAGCGGCCCGTCGTCAACAGCGACGGTCTGGCGGCGTCCAAGAAGGTGCATATGCGGCGCGCTGCCGTGCACAAGCAGGTTGCCGGCGGGAAAGCCGTAGTAGGCCTGAAGCTGCCAGACCGGGTACTGAATGATCTGACGCGCAGCGCGCTCACCGGCCGGGATCAGCAGGCCGCGTGGATTGGCCACCGGCCAGATCTGCGCCAAGCGTGGCGGCGCGCTCGCTCCGACCTCGATATCCACGGAGGTGCGATCAGGCCGCGCCCCGTTCTTCAAGTTGTAGTGCACCTGCATCACCAGCAGCGAGCCGTGCGCCACCTTCAGACCCGTGCCCGCCGGAAAGCGCGCCGGCACGCCACCGGGGGCCCAGGCCATCACCACCTGCGCATCGTCGCCGGACCCGGCCCCACCAAAGCAGTTGTAGCCGACCTGTCCGTCCTTCCCCAAAAGAGCGCGCACCTTGGCAACGCCGGCGGCCGGGACCTCGAACAAGACGACGTGATGCACCAGGCGCACTTGATCGGGATGGATGGCCACGGCCTGGACATACAGATCTTTGGGTAGCTCGTCCGCGACGACGAAGCAGCGATAGTCATCCGGCACTTTGTCGTTCGGCAGATACGCCGCCTCCGGCCGGAGGTGCAGATCGGGGCGCGGAAGATCGACGGTCTCAGGCGGGGGAATGTCGGTACGGGCCGGCTGGCTGGGATCCCCTTCCCTCGTCCCCTCGTCGAGCCAGCGCAGCAGCAGATCGCGATCCTGCGGCCGCAGCTTGTGCGAGTAGCGCAGCGGCAGACCGGCATCAGAGGCCAGCCACGGCGGCATGGTGCCGGCCAGCACCGCCCGCCGCGTCGCCCCGGCATAGCGCACCGCGCTCTCGTAATCGCTGAGGGCAAACGGCGCGATGCCGTCCACCGCGTGGCAGCCGGTGCAGTAGCGGGCCAACACCGGGGCGATGTCGTGGTGGTAGGTCACCTCCTCCGGCCCGAGCGAAGACTCCGCGGCACAGGCTGTCCAGGTCGTAAGAAAAAGGAAGCTCAGATATCGCAGCGAAGTTCGCATTCCCCTGCGCTACCACGCGGCGTGCGGAGGAGGCAATGCCCGCGACGACTCCGCCGCTCCAGCGCCGGGCCTGGGTTGGCTGCGATATAATGCGCCTACCGTCCACCTCGATTCACGACGGAGCCCCGGGGCAAGAGAGCACTGCGTGCGTGGACTTCTGGACTCATTGAATCCGTCGGATCCGTCGCTGCCAACGGATCGGGCGGCGACCGCAGGCACCTCCGGCCGACCGGCGCGAGGCGGACAGCCTGTTGCCCTGAGCGAGCGCTTCGAACTGCGTCGTCAGCTGGGACAGGGCGCCTTCGGCACAGTGTACGAGGCCTTCGATCGACAGTACGGCTGCGTCGTTGCACTCAAGCAGCTACAGCGGGCCACGGCGGAGGCGCTGCAGTTCTTCAAACGCGAGTTTCGCGCGCTCGCCGACCTCGCCCATCCCAACCTCGTGGCGCTCTATGAGCTCATCGCCGATGGGAGCGGCGATTGGTTCCTAGAGATGGAGCTCATCGATGGCACCGACTTCCTAAGTTATGTCTCGCACGCGGATCGCTCGGCTGCGGCATCACCGGCCGCTTCGCTGCTGCCGACCGCGGACATCGGAACAGCCAGTCAGGCCGAGACGCTGATGGGTGCCGCCGCCCCCCTCGGCTTGGCCCATACTGCCGCCTCGTGGAGTAACGGGAAGCTCTCGGCGCAGGCGCTGCCGCAGCGGCATGAGCCGATTAGCGACTATCCCCGTCTCATCGCCACACTTCGTCAACTGGGGGCGGGACTTTCGGCCCTGCATGCCGCCGGCAAGCTACACCGCGACGTCAAGCCAGCGAATATCCTCGTCACTGCCGCTGGGCGCGTCGTCCTCCTCGACTTCGGACTCAGCCGCGATGCTACCGAAGAAGAGGAGCGCGGCCTGGTGGTCGGCACGCCGCAATACATGTCCCCGGAGCAGCTCGCCGGACAGGAGGTAGGCCCGGCATCGGACTGGTACAGCGTCGGCGTGCTGCTGTACGAGGCCCTGACCGGCCGCTGGCCGCACCCCATCTCGAGCCTTGACGAGCTGGTCTCGGCCCGCCGCTCGCGCGATCCGGTGCCGCCGCGCACCGTCCATCCTGCCGTCCCCATCGAGCTCGACGCCCTGTGCATGCAGCTCCTGCAGCGCAGCCCCACTGCCCGCCCAACTGGTGAGCAGTTCCTTGCCTGGCTCGACGGACGCAGCACCGGCACCCCCACCCCTGCCCCACGCCCCGCGCAGCCCCTCATCGGCCGACAAGCCCAGCTACAGCTGCTCACCGACGCCCTGCAGCACGTCAAGGATGGCCACCCCACCCTCGCCCTCCTCCGCGGCCTCTCCGGCATGGGCAAGACCCTGCTCACTCGCACCTTCCTCCGCCGAGAGCGCGGGACGGAGGGGAACCTCCTCATCCTGGAGAGCCGCTGCTATGAGCAGGAGACGGTGCCGTATAAGGCGCTGGATGGGGTGGTCGATGGGCTGGCTCGGAGGCTGCGGGGGGGAGAGCTGGATGGGATCTTGCCGGCGACGGAGCTGGAGCAGGCGGCGCTTTTGCGCGTGTTTCCAGCGCTGCGGCAGGTGCGTGCGCTGCGCGACTGTGACAGTGCGGCGCTGGCCGACGCGCGGGAGCTGCGGGACGCAGCCTGGCGGGGGCTAAAGCACGTGCTCTGTGGCCTGGCGAACGTGCAGCCGCTGGTGCTGTTCATCGATGATCTGCAGTGGGGCGATGAGGACAGTGGCGCGCTCTTGCTAGAGCTCCTGCGCGCCGAGGCGCCGCGCATGCTGGTCTTGCTGACGCTGCGCAGCGATGAGCTTTCGAGCAATCCGCTCCTGCGCTGGCTGATCCCCAAGCTGCAAGCGATGGGGGCGGCGGGGCGGCGCGTGGTCGAGCTGGAGGTCGGCTCGCTTTCCAGTCAGCAAGCATCGCACCTGGCGGAAGCGCTGACGACGGATGCCGTGACGCGAGATCGGTTGCACACGATGCTGGCCAACCAGCCGCCCGGGCAAGCGCAGAGTCCCTTCCTGATCACCGAGCTTGTGCGTTACCTCAGCGAGGGGAAAAGCAGCGAGCCGGCGATGCTGGAGGGTGGGCCGATGGATGCCGATGCGCTGCTGCTGCGACGGGTCGAGCGGCTGCCCGCCCTTTCGATCGAGGTCTTGCGAGTGCTGGCCATCTTTGGTCGTCCGACGCCGCGTACGATCGTGCGCGAGGTAGCAGCGCTGGGCGGCGAGGAGCTACAGACCCTGCATCGGCTGCGGGTGCAGCACTTCATCCGACTGAGACGCGGCGATGGCCAAGAGCTGCTGGAGCCCTACCACGATCGCATTCGCGAGACCGTGGCTGGCGCGATTCCCACCGAGCGACAGCAGGCGCTCCATCACGCCCTCATTTCCGCGCTCGAGCGCGCGGACTCGCACGAGTACGAAGCGCTGGCCTGGCACTGCCAGCGGGTCGGCGACGCCGAGCGAGCGCGTGCTTACCTACTGAAAGCGGCGCGACAGGCAGCTGCAGCGCTGGCCTTTGAGCAGGCCGCGAGCCTGTACCGACAAGCCCTGCAGATCGACGCGCAGCGCGAGGCAGCGACGCTTTATGCCGAGCTCGGGGATGTGCTGTCGGCAAGCGGCCATGGCCGGGCCGCCGCCGAGGCGTTCTTAGCTGCCGCCGAGCACTCGCCCCCCGAGGGGGCGGCGACGCTCAAGAGCCGAGCGGGTGGTCAGTTTATGCGCAGCGGCTATCTCGATGACGGGCTCTTGGTCCTCAGCGACATCCTGCGGCAACTGGGAATCCGCTTTTATCAAGATGCCCGCGTGGCCGCTGTACTGGGCATGGTTCGTCGTCGCTACACCGAGCTGCGGGGACTGCAGGCGCGAGTGCGGCCAGCGAGCGAGTGTCGGCCGGCGGACCTGCGCCTTATCGACTCGCTGCTGCCGCTGACCCAGGCGTATGCCCTGGCCGATGTGGCGCGGGCCGCGGACGTCGAGACGCGACTGCTCTTGGCCGCGCTGCGGGTCGGTGAGCCCGAGCGGCTGGCGCATGCCCTGCTCCTCGACGCAGCGTTCTGGTCGACGCTGGGGGTGCGCTATCACCAACGCAATCAGCGGTACATCGCGCGGGCTCGCGAGATTGCCGCGCCGCTGCGTAGCGAGAAGCTCGCCGTCTTGCTGGCGATGACCGAGGGCGCGAACGCGTATCTCGAAGGTCGCTTCCGCGAGTCCGCTGACCTGTTGCGCGGCGCCGATCGCCGCCTGGCCGAGCTTGCCGATGTCGCGTGGGAGAGGGAGGTCGCCGCGCGCTTTTACCTGTCGGCCCAGATCTATCTCGGCGAGTTTGCTGAGCTCTTGGAGCGCAGCGAAAAGATCCTGCGCGATGCCCAGGGACGCGATGACGCCTGGACCGAATCGACGATGCGACCGACGGTGCTGTATTTCGCTGAGCTGCTCCGCGACGATCCCAAAGCGGCCTGGACCCACACGCAGGCGGCGCGCGAGCGCTGGCGCAACCGCGGCTTTCACGGGCAGCACTACTGGATCGAGTCGGCTCGCTGCGACATCCTGCTCTACGCGGGTCGGTACGCTGAAGTCGGGCCGCACATCGCGGGCGAGTGGCTGCGACTGACGATGAAGCGGGTGGCACCGTTCAACGAACCAGCCCGCATCATCACCCTGCATCGCTTGGGGCGCGCGGCCCTGGCAACCGCCAGCTTGGGCAAAAGTCCGAAAGAGCGGCAGACGCTGTATCGACAGGTTGATGTCTACAGTCGCCGCCTGAGTAAAGAAGCGGGAGCCTGGCCGCAGGCCTTGGGGCAGCACCTGCACGCGGCCCGGCTGGCGCAGACCTTGGGCGCGCACCCCGATACCTTCGCCGCACTGGCGCAGGCGCGGAAGAGCTGTGCTGCGGTGCATCTGCGCATCCACACCGCGACGCTGGATCACTGCCAGGGGTGGCTGGAAGCGGGACCTCGCGGAGCAGCCCGCATGCGCGAGATCGAAGCCGAGGTAGCCAGTCTAGGAGCCCGCGCCCCCGCGCGCTTGCTGCAGCTATACCTGCCGCTGCCGCTCGGCTCGCACCCACTGGATGGCTGAGCGGAGCCCGGCCATAGCGACGGAGCGATGATTCGCCTAACGCTGCGTCGCCGCTCCCCTATAAATTTCAACCATGGCAGAGATCATCGGCATTGAGGGCATGAGCGACATCGAGATCAAGCACGAGATCGAAAAAGGAGGGCGATTCGTCATCTTCGAGTACACGATCTCGATCCTGATCATGACGTTCAAGCGTCCGACGGGCGTCTACTTCATCCGGGCTGGCGAGAGCGCGGCGATGAAGGCGCTGCCCTGGACTCTGCTCACCCTGGTCCTGGGTTGGTGGGGCATCCCCTGGGGCTTCATCTACACGCCGATGGCGCTCTTCACCAACCTATCGGGCGGCAAGGACGTCACGCAGCACATGCTGCCGGGCGGCTAACCTGTCCCTGCGCTGCCGCGTCGCTGCGTCCGGCGATTACGGCAGTGGCTGCAGGCGGCGGCAAGCCTGCACATCGCGGCGGGCGGGCACGATCGTCTCGCCATCGAAGCGCAGCGGCACGCGGCAGCGAACCAGGGCTTCGAGCTCGGCGGGACTGCGCCGCTCCGGCTGCAGGCGATACAGGTCGACGCGGTAGAACTGTGCCTGCTCGTCCTGTACGCGCTGCGGGAGCCCGGGGAAGTT
>DAORCZ010000447.1:0-6853 GCA_035345735.1 Pseudomonadota bacterium
GCATCTTCCTGCTCATGGACGCGGACAGCGACGGGCACCACATCTCGACGCTGCTGCTGACCTTCTTTTATCGCTACCTGCCCAAGCTCATCGAAAACGGGCACGTCTATCTGGCGCAGCCGCCGCTTTACCGCATCGACCACGGCAAAGAGACCCACTGGGTGCTCGACGACGCCGAAAAGGATCGCATCCTCGCCCGCCTGCCGAAGAACGCCAAGCCCGAGATCACGCGCTTCAAGGGCCTTGGCGAGATGATGCCGCAGCAGCTGTGGTCGACGACACTTGACCCCAAGCGCCGCGTCGCGCTGAAGATCCGCATCGACAACAAGGAAGAGACCGACCGCATCCTCAACGACCTCATGGGCAAGGACGCGAGCGCCCGCTTCCGCTTCATCATGGATCGCGCCAAGGATGCCCAGGCGCTGGACATCTGAAACGACAGCGATGGTTCGGACGGGGTGGGGACGCTGCCGTCACGCCCGCGGGGCAAGGGCGCCAGCCCGCGGGATCGGCTCCATCGAGTCGACATCGCGTCCGCGGTTCCTTCCGTTGCGTGCACAATCGACGCATGAACGAACCCTCCCGCACGGACGATTTTGCTCATGCTCCCGCGACGATTCGGCTTGGGGATTTGCAGGTCCGACGCATGGGCTACGGCGCGATGCGTCTGCCCGGCAAGGACGTGTGGGGCGAGCCCGCCGATCCCGATAACGCGCGCCGCGTCCTACGTCGTGCCATCGAGCTAGGCATCAACTTCATCGACACCGCCTGGTTCTACGGTCCCTACGTGGCCAATCGGCTGATCTTCGAAGCGCTGCATCCCTATCCGCGGGATCTGGTCATTGCCTGCAAGCTGGGCGGCGCCCGCGGCCCGAACGGAGAGTGGACTTCGGCCGCTCGTCCCGAAGAGCTACGTCGCGGAGCCGAGGAGGATCTGCGCACCCTGCACCTTGACCGCCTGGACATCGTGCACCTGCGCTATCGCCAGAACTCGGGTGTGCCGCTCTTAGAGTCGCTGGATGCCCTGATCGCGCTGCAGGCCGAGGGCAAGATTCGCCACCTGGCGCTGAGCTGCGTCGATGCCCAGCAGCTCAGCGCCGCCCTTTCGCGCACGCCGATCGTCGCGGTGCAGAACCTGTACAGCGTGGCCGGCGGCGGTCGCGGCAAGCTGGCCCAGCTTGCGCACGCCGAGGTCGAAGATCCCGAGGCGGTCCTCAGTCTGTGCACAGCGCGGGGAATCGCCTTCCTGCCGTTCTTTCCGCTGGCCGTGGGCCGCGTCAGCCAGGGGAACCGGGCGCTTGCCGCCATTGCGCAGCGTCACGGCGTCTCCGAGGCGCAGATTGCCTTGGCTTGGCTGCTCGCGCGCTCGCCGGTCATCCTGCCGATTCCGGGAACGGGATCGCTTGCCCACCTAGAGGAAAACTGGGCCGCTCGCCGCATCGCCCTGTCTGCGCAAGAGCTGGCCGAGCTTGCGGGCTAGCAGGCCGCAAGTCCCGCGTAGATTCCTTTTTGGTCGAATCGGAACATTCCTTTTTCTTGCCGCAGCCGGTTCCTTTTTCTTGCGCCGGCCGACTCCTTTTTCTTGCCTCGTTCGCTTCCTTTTTCTCGCGGCTGATCTCGCCGCGGACCTGGGGGCGCTCGCCTGGGGCGTGTCCGACGGGAAATCGGCCATTGATTCGCTCCGCGCTTTGCCGCCATCATGGGGGCGCTGGCCGCTTCCGCCTGAGGATTGATTTTGTGGTCGATGATTTCGTGGAGAATAAGTCTTATGTTTCAATGATAATTTCTTATTGGTCAGAGAGTCCCGCTGGGAGTCCGGGGTCTTGGGGCCGCCAGCTCGGCGCTTCCGGGGCCCGGTCGTAGGCAACAAAAAAGGAGCTCACATGTCCCGTTCGATCCACACCATCCTGGCCTGTGCCGGCGCGCTCGCGCTGGGTGTCTGGCTGGGCTCATCCCCCTCGTCGGCTTCGGCGCAGTCGAAGGCGCAGGCCGCCATCGCCGCTCCCGGAGAGTCCGGTGCCACCCAGGTCAAAGAGCCGCCCCCTGATCCCAAGCGCAAGCGGGCCGGCGACGCCTGCAAGACCGACGACGAGTGCCAGCGCCACCATAGCTGTGTTAAGACCGGCGACAAGGGCGTCTGCACCGCGCCGCAGCTTCCGCCCGGCACCGTCACCTAGCGCAAGCTGGGCACGGCGGCCGAAGCTACCGGCCGCGGGCGCCGGCTCCTTGTGATGCACCCCACCTGGCCCAGGCGCCGCGCAGCAGGTTCGCGCGGCGCCTGGGCCAGAGCAGACTGTTTGTCGCTGAACCCCGTAGGCTGTAGACGAAGACGCTCTCTGCCCTGTCCGTCGCATCCTTCAAGCACGCCGCGATCGCAATCGTCCCATGCCCGCTTTTGTCATCGCCGACTGGATCACGTCGATTTTCCCGTGCCCCAGTGGCCAACGATCACGCTCCACATGATGCGGGCTATCGGCAAAGCAGACACCGCAGGGACATCGATCGGCTGCCTTTCGCAGTGTGCGTGGCCGGATTTTTGGGGGTGAGCCGTCTTTGTAGGTACAAGCAGCCCGCGAGCGATGAGCCTAGACCCAGCCCAGATAGATGACCTGTATCGTCGCTACTTCGCAATTCTGCGCGCCAAGTGTTCGCGGATGCTCGGCGATGCGGATGAAGCCGCGGATGTTGCGCAAGAGACGCTGATTCGCTTCTGGCAGAGCGAGCGCACGACCTCGGCCGGCACGACGGATCCGGCTGCTGAGACGCGGCGAGTCCTCGGCTGGCTGTATCGCACCAGTACCCGCCTGGCCATTGATCGCTTGCGTTCCGCGCAGGCCCGGAATCGGTTAGGTCTGGCTCTGCCGGAAGCGGACTGCATTGCGATCGGAGAGGACGCTCTGACCGCCCGGTACCTGTGCGCGCAGCTGGTGAGCAGTGCGCCTCCTGATGAGCTGGAAGTGGCGATGCTTAGTCGCTTGGATCGCCTGTCCCAGGTCGAGATCGCGAGTCTGCTGGGTCGCTCTGAGCGCACGGTTCGTCGACAGCTACAGCGCTTTGATGTGCGCGTAACCGCCTTTCGGCAGGAGCTTCACTGTGTCAACAAGGGCTGAATATTCCCGCGAGCTGGTCGCGAGCCATCCCTCCTACTTCGAGCTGGACACGTTGTTTTTGGACGACTCGCTGGTGTCTAGCGCGGTGCAGCAGCACGTCGCTAGCTGCAGACAGTGCCGGCACTATGTGCAAGAGCTCCGCACGATCTCCAATTCACCGCTGCCCTCGCCGATGCGGGAACGGCTTCGTCTGCCAGCCCAGCCTGCCCCTGTCACGCGACGACCCGCGTGGTTCTTACGCGTTAACAGAGCACGAGCCGCCGGCACCGCGCTGGTGATCGCGGCCGCCGCAGCCATTCCCCTGCTGCTGCTGCCCCGGCCCAGGGATCGGGCTCCGCTGCACAGCTTGGGTCTGGCAGAACAGAGTCCGAGCACGCATGAAAAAGGGAGTGTCAGCACGGCCGTCTACGTCCAGCGCGGACAGCAGGTTCTGCGCTGGGAGGAAGGAACCGTCATCCACTCCGGCGACAAGCTTCGCTTGGAAGTAAGTCCGTGGACGCACACGCACGGAACGTTTTTGCACACCTACGTCAGCGTGGCGACGGCAAGCAGCTCGGAAGCCAGCGCTCCCTTGCGTGTACTGTTTCGCGGCACGGTGGAAAAGGACTCGCCCCTGCTGCTACCCGCAAGCTGGGAAGTGGATGACCAAGGCCACCACGAGTCCTTGGTTGTGGTTTGGAGCCACCAACCGCTGCGCGCAGACAGCTTGACCCGGAAAGAGCTGGCGGCGAGCGCAAACAGCACCGACTACGCCCAGCGCCTGATCTGGCGCGAACTAGTTCTCCCGAAGGAATAGCACCTCATGCGCAATCTCTGTGTACTTCGATGGATCGCGCCCCTGGCGTTCATCTGGTGGATGTTGTCTTTCAGTGAGCCGGCTCAGGCCCGCTCACTGCCGCCCGCTGCTCGACGAATTGCGCTCCTTGTGGGAGCCAATGCCGCGCCTCCGGATCGACAACCGCTGCACTATGCGCAGCAGGATGCGGAAAAGCTGGCACAGGTTCTGCTGCGGGTGGGTGGGTACCAAGCTGCCGATGTCACCGTGCTGCGAGATCCGACCCCGGATGTGTTGATTGCGCAGTTATCGAGCCTGCGCGATCAGCTGCGCGCCCTGCCCGCTGGAACGGAGACGCTGCTGTTCTTCTACTACTCCGGACATGCGAGCGACTCTGCGGTCTATCCAAGCGGGCAGGCCCTGCCGCTTGACCGCGTGCGTAGCATCCTTGACGAGCCCGGGGTGACGGTGCGACTGGGCTTTATTGATGCCTGTCGCGGAGGCGGATGGACGCACGCCAAAGGCCTTGTCGCGGTGGAGCCGTTTAGCATTCCGATCAGTACGCTACGCAGCGAAGGCTCTGTCCTGATTTCATCCAGCTCTGGCTTGGAGAGTGCGCATGAGTCGGAGGTACTGCAAGGTTCCTTTTTTACCCATCACTTTGCAGCGGGACTGCTGGGCGCGGCAGATCAGTCCGGCGATGGTGCGGTGTCTCTAGCCGAGGCGTTTGACTATGCCAAGCGGCTGACCATCCGCGACACCGCGCGGTACACTCAAAACCCACAGCATCCCAGCTTCGATCTGAAGCTGCGGGGTCGCCAAGACCTGCTGTTATCGCAGCTTCCTATCGGCAAAAGCGCGGTGGTGGTCGAGCAGGAACGCGGGCCGCTGGAGATTGTGCAGCTAAGCAGTGGGACCGTCATTGCCGAGCTGCCACGAGGTCAGCGCACCAGTCGCCTGGCACTTGCCCCCGGTCGCTATCTCGTGCGCAGAGTCATCCCACGCATCCTCTCTACGGGGGAAGTCGAGGTTCCCACTAGCGGAGATGTTGTCGTGCGAGAGCGTGAGCTACAGCCCGTCAGTACTCAGCGCCTGCTTGGCAGCAAAGGGCTAGAGTCCCCAGGCCGACTCCTCATCACATCCAGCACCGCGGAACGAGGGGTTGTTGAGCTACGGGCTGGCCTGGGCATTCAATACAATCCACCGCTGGGGCTGGGATTCTCGGGAGATGGTGCAGAGCGGACTCCCAAGTTCTTGCTCTCGGGCGTGTGGGGCATAACGGATCGGCTGCAGTGGGCCATTGGAACCGGCGCATTTGCCTATCGTTTCGGCCAGCGTGGCAAGACCGATTGGATTCCCTGGGGGGGAGTGACGCAGCTAGCGTTTGGAGCGTCGAGTGTGGAGAGCTTTATCTTTCAGTACGAGCTTGGCCTGGGTCTGAACAGTCGGACCTGGCTGCTAGACAACACCAGCCTCATCCTGGGAGCGAGTGTCCACAGTGGAGGGGCGCTGTCTGCCATCCAGACCGTACATCCAACGACGTGGCGGGGCCGCTTCAACGTTGGCATTCAGATCACAGCGAAGCAGCTCGTGACGTTTAACCTGGCCGCTGGTATCGAGGGCAACTTCCTTCATGAAGGACAGCGCCCCGTTCCGGAAATCAGCGATCCGGGGTTGGACTTGTCGGTTTCCGTTGGGGCGATTCAAGATTTGGCGCTACGTCCACTGCCGCTCATTCAGCTGCACATGAGTCGCTGGCTGACTCTGGATGCCACGACTGGACTTAGCGTTCGCCTTCGTGACGGCGCACTGCGAGACCGCTACATGGCAGGCCTCACCTTCCTTTTCTTTTAGCCACAGCCATAAACCTGCGTGACTCCATGACTCCTCGTACAGACCTCCCGCTTGCTTCCCGGACCCTCGGGCTGCTTCTTGTCAGCTGGCTCTCTGCCTGCTCTCCATATCGCGTCATCGTGACCCATTCGCCGCCTGCCGATGTCCAGATCGTTCCCCCGGAAGGAATGGGACTGATCTGCATCTTGCGCCCACACAGCATCGGGTGGGCGCGTACGGTTCCGGTCTATGACAACGGACTGCTCCTCGGCGCTACCAAGGGTCCCAGCTATTTCTGCTACGTAGCGCAGGCGGGAACACACCTCGTGGACTCCCGCTCGGCACCGACTCGCAGGCTGGCGGTGACCGTCACAGCCGGAGAGACACGATACCTTCATCAAGCGCTCCGGATTGGAGCAGATCGACTGTCCGTCGTGTCGGAGGCAACGGCGCAGCAAATGCTAGAGCGCTGCGATTACAGCTTGCTGACGTTTGCTCCTTCACAAGACATCGCGGCGGAAGCTCCGGCGGCACCGTAGAGAGTCGCGTTCCCCAATGCCGCATCGCGTGCGCGGCGGACTGGTTGGGGTTCGACGACCATCCGGCTAGGCGTCAAGGTCCGCAAATTAGGCTCCCTTGCTGACTGTGCAGGGGAGTTTGCGGTCGTGTTCGTATCAAACAGCCTGGTCCCGCTGTGTCAGCACCAGAACAGGGGCTGCCGGCACTACCCGTTCGGCGGCGGAAACAGCGACCCCCAGACGCCTAGCGCCAAGAAGATGGCGCCGAGCACGATGACCACGATGTTGACCGCGCTGTAGCCGGCGTTGAGGTCGGCCTTGTCGTCGTGCTTGCGGAGGTAGGCATTGATCTCGCGCTGCGCCGCGGCCAGCGGAAAGGCCGCCACCAAGCCAATCAGAATACCGAGGACAGCGATCGAGGTCTTGGCGCGGCTGAGCAGGTTGGCGAGTACGACCGAGACCACCCAGATGGTGGCCTGGCTGCTCAGGTCGACGGCCGTAGCGACGCCGGCCTGCTGTGCGCTGCTGCGAATGTGACGGAAGAGATCATGGATAAAGAAGACGCCAAAGACGGCCCGACCGAACGGACTGATCTCGCGGAGTCGGTTCCCATGCCA
>DAORCZ010000448.1:0-6808 GCA_035345735.1 Pseudomonadota bacterium
GCTGTCGCTGCGCGAGCTGCAGTTGTTTTCGGTGCGGCGGGGGACTTGGCAGGGGGGGGCGGTTACGCGGATGCCGGCGCGGGTGCGAGTGGTGAGTCTGTGGTCGCTGCGCTGTCAGCCCTGTGTGGATGAGCTACCGGCGCTGACCGAGCTAGCGGCGCGGTACCAGCAAGGGGGCGAAGACGTCGAGTTCCTGTTTGTCGCGGACCCCCCAGAGGAGAGCCCGCGCCAGGAGGTCGAGGCGTTCTGGCGCGACCCCTTCGTCGACCGTCTGGCCGACCGATGCGAAGCCAGCAAGCTGGGCGACCTGCGGCAGCGGGATGGGCGGCGGAGCTGTCGCCTGGATCTGCACGGCATCGACGCGGCTCGCAGCAGCCAGGAGGCGGGATTCCTGAGCCTGCGCGAGGTCAGCGTGCGACCGCTGACGTTGCTTGTCGATCCGCAGGGGACCGTGCGGCAGGTCTTCGTGGGCTCGCTGCTGCGACGAATCGATCTCCTGCGAGATTCCATCGAACGGCTGCGGCTGCGGCTGCGGGCCCAGACGGGCGGGCCCGTCGCAAAGCACGGCAACTAGGACACGCGACGGTCCCAAAGAGGCGACGTCTTGGGGGGTGGGCGCAAGGCCTGGGCACATTTTTTGCCTAAGCTGTGTTAGACCCACTTCAAGTCGCCTAGGTAGTCGCCATGCCCAGCCCCGCTCGTTCCCCTCTGTTGCCCCGCGCGCCGCGCTGTGCCCTGGCTCCGGGACTGTGCGCCCTCTTGGCGCTTGCGGCGGCCCGGCCCGCTGGTGCGCAGTCGTTCCCGCCAGGGTCGGATTCCCAACCGCCGCCCAGCGTGGTCGATGTGCCCCGCCCAGCCCCCTCGCCCACCCCGGTTTTCGTCGGTGGCGAGACGGTTGCGGAAAAGGCGAAGGCGGCGCGCCCACCCCTTACGCCCCTGCGCATGGGCATCGGCATCCCCCTGGTCGCCCTGGGCGGGCTGACGCTGATCCTGGGGGTGACGCACCTGGCGCTGCCGGTGTTCGTCTCGCCGGCCGACCGCCCCGACGTGGTGATGAGCGGCTGCATGCAGCACGGGGTCTATGTCCCCTGCGCCGCCGACCGCTACCCGGTGGGGGGCCTGCTGCTGGGGCTGGGGGGCGTGGCGGTGCTCGCCGGGACTGCGGTGCTGGCGCGATGGCCACTTTAGGCAGCACCGGGGTCACCAGACAGCATTCGCCGGCAATCCCTGCCCTCTCAATAACGAGCTAAAAACCAGGTCACACTTGCTGGACTACTTGTCATCCCACCGTCGTAAGAGTTCGAGGAGGCTATTCATGCGCGCTGTATGTATTCCTCTTTTGGCAAGTGTCCTAAGTATCGTTTCTGGCTGTGAAAATCGGCTTTGCTCCTTTTCACACTATAGTGATAGCGACGGCTGCGCGGCAGGCGATTTGAACCTATCTGTCAAAGCGCTTCAATCCCGCACCGATGTTCGCGACAAGCAACCCCTGCCGCTGCAAGTCAAGGTGCGCGGAACCGCGGGGCCGCGCGAGTACTGGTTGGCGAGCCCCGGGACGGTCAAGTTGGGCGTCGATGGCGGCGAACTTGCGGAAGCCAAGGTCGTGCTCAGCGAGGACCGCCAGGGACGAGAGCAGACCCTGCAGGTACAGCGCGATCCCGATCCACTGCGCCCCGGCCCGCTGCGTCTGCAGGTGACGGTCGGCGATCTTGCGCCCGTCGAGTTGGACCCACGATCGCATCGCGTGTTTCGTTCACCGCGCTTTGATGCCGCTTCCAAGACCGCGCTCATCAAGGGCAGCAATCCCCATCGCGGCGGCACGGTGCAGGGGCGGATCACGGTGCAGGTGGCCGCGCCGTTTTCTGGCAGCGCCCCTGGGCTCTTGACCACTGAGCTGGACAACACCCTGATCGGAGCGGTGCGCTGGCTGGAGCTATTCGGGCGGGCTCCGACCGGCGCCGGTCTTGACTACAGCGACTCGGCGAGTTGGAAGGCGCTGCAGCTAAAGATGCAAGAGTCGGACACGGCGCTATTGGCCACAACGAAGGAAATATTGATTATCTACGATCTCGACTCTGCGTCTGGGCGCTATGATTTATCGATTATCCCCTATTACGGGACTCGACAGAGCAAGTTATCAGCGAAAGAACCTCTAATTCCAACACAAGCGACCGCGCTGGCCGCCTGTGCCGAAGAGGCGGTGCTGGCGATTGCCGGGTCGGGCGAGGGGCGGTTCTTCGCCATCGATCCCACGCAGTCTAAGGTTGTGCGCCCGCTAGGCACACGGGCCGTGCCAGGGGTGGCCGCGCCAGTGCTGGCGATGCGCGATATCGCCGGCGCGATGCCGCAGCAGCCGTCGCAGAAGTACATCGCTGCCGTCGCTGATGGGCAGGGTCAGATCAGCTTGATTCCGCTTATCGGGACGGGCACAAGCGCGATGCTGGACCTCGGCGGAGTCTTGACCGTGCAACGGAATGGGCTGGATCGGGTGCTGGCCTTGGCCGATCTCGACAGCGATGGGCTGCAGGACTTGGTGTTTGTCGCGTCCGACGGACATCTGGGCTGGCTGCCGCAGGAGCCCAATGGCACCTTCCCAAGCGCCCTCGATCTGGGGCTTTCCATCCCCGATGCGGCCTCGCTATCCGTCGGGGATCTGAATGGCGACGAGGTCCCGGATCTAGCGGTGGCGACGACGGTTGGGGCCGGCGGCAACGTCACGGTGTTCTGGAATCAAGGCAGCTAGCCCGCGCCAACGGCTCCTGGCCGGGGACGGGTCAACGACTGGCCAAGATCGCAGCCTAGCTGCGGCGGGAAGCGAGGATGAAGCGGAGATTCTTCGAGGGGCCGAGGACGAGGTTGCGGCGGCGGTCGCGGACGGGGCGGTCGGTGGCGAGGGAGAGTTCGCAGGTGGTGAGCAGGGTGGCAAGGACGATCTTGGCTTCGTAGAGCGCAAACGACGCCCCGATGCAGCGCCGCACGCCGCCGCCAAAGGGCATGAACTCGAAGGCCGAAAAGCTGCGCGCAAGGAAGCGGTCGGGGACGAAAGCGTAGGGGTTGGGATACAGGTCTTCGCGCTTGTGCAGACGCAGCGTACCGATGCTGACCAGGGTGCCGGGGGGCAGCTCATAGCCGAGGAAGACAAACGGGCGGTTGAGCTGTCGCGCCGCGAGGATCGGCACCACGGGATGCAGGCGCAGGGTCTCGTTGACCACGGCCGACAGCAGCGGCAGGCTGGGGACCGCCTCGACGGGCAGGGGCTTGCCGAGGCCGACCAGCTCGGCCCGGACGCGAGCGAGCAGGGCGGGGTCGCGGTGCAGGTAGTAAAGCGCCCAGCACAGGGTGATGGCGGTGGTCTCGTGACCGGCGAAGAGCAGAGTGATCAGCTCGTCGCGGAGCTGGGCATCGGTCATCGCGCTGCCGTCGTCGTAACGGGCGGTGATGAGGCGCGACAGGATGTCCTGGCCCAGCGTGGCGCCGCCAGAAAGAGCCTGACGCCGCGCCGTGATCTCTTCATCGAGCAGGCGGTCGATGGCGGCTCGGGCACGCTGCATCTTGGCCCACGGACCGACGGGCAAGCTACGCAGGCCGCGGAAGAACACCAAGAAGGGCGAGAAGGCCTCGACCCAGTCGATGACCGCCTGACGGAACTCTGGCACGCGGGCGTGCTCGACGCCAAAGACGGTGCGGATGATGACTTCCAGCGAGATCGACTGCATCTGATCGAGCGCCGACCAGGGCTCGCTCACCCGCCAGGCGGTGTGGTGCCGCTCGACGATCTCGGCAATCGTCTCGCCGTAGGCGCGCATGCGGTCGCCGTGGAAGTGGGGGTTTAGCAGCTTGCGCTCGGCCCGGTGTCGCGCCCCGACGAGAAACAGCACCGAGTGCTCGCCGATGAGCGGCGTCAGGAACTCGGGATCGGGCACGGCGAAGGTGTCCGGATCGGCGGTGAGGAGCTGCCGCGCCCCCTCGGGCGTGCTGCTGAACACGACGGGGCGACCGACTGAGCGATCGGTCACCGGATCGCCGTATTCGACGGCAAACTTTCGCAGCACTGCATCGGGATCGAGCATCGCCTGCAGCGTCAGCCACGGCGTCGGCCGCGGCCCCGGTGGCAACCCGACAATGACAGACATCATTCACCTCCCGCGCATCGGCGCAGCGTCTGGCTCAGTGTATCTGATGTGTGGCGGGACCCGATTCCCTCAGCGCACCGGCAGCACGCTCGACCGGACCGAGGCCGCGCCACGGCTGTCGCGCAGGACCCCCCACAGGACGAGGGGCCCGGCCTGGCTGGGGAGTTCGAGAAGGTTGTCAGCGGCCCATTCTCCCGTGCCGAGATCGTCGAGCGGCGTGACGCTGTGGACGAGCATGCCGGGTGCCGTGAACCATGAAACGCGCAGGGTCTCGCGAGTCAGCGCCAGGGTCTGGCTGGCGGGGTCGAAGCGCAGATAGTCTTCGGCGGCGATCGTCGGTACGCGGACCGATAGGCGTAGGCTCTGGCCGGTGCGAAGTGCGTCGGCAGGCAGAGGCTGCTCAGCATCGGTGAGGACGATCTGAGGCGGGGGCGGCGGTCGGTTGCGGCGATAGCGGCGGCGGAAGTCGGCGGCGATCTCGGGCGGGGCGGTGGCCAGGCCGCAATCGATGCGAACCGCGGCGACGGTAGGCCGAGCAACAGCCGCGGTGACGATGCGCAGCGGCTGGTAGTAGCCGCCCGTGACGTCGGCGTCGCGCGGACGGGCCGGCGGATCGTCGATGCCAACCGGCGGAGCCTGCGGACCGAACCAGGCGCAGGCCTCAGCGGGAACCTCGGCGACGACTTCGGGCCCGGTATCGGCGATCGGCAGCAGCGCTGCGGGATCAACCAGGCAGCGCGCGCTGACCGAGTTGTCTTCGGTGGGCGGGGTTGGCGCGGTGCAGAAATGCCAGCGAGCATCGGCCAGCTCGGCATCGGTCGCGGGTCCGTCGGGCTTGGCCACCCACAGGCGCAGACGGACGCTCTCCCCAGGGGCGACCTCGGGCGGGTCGGCAGTGACCGCGACCACGCGCGGCGCAAGCAGACGAGACGGCGGCGGACCCACCTCGGGGACGCAGGCAAGAAGACCCAGCAGTGGCAGCAGGGCAAGCGCCACGGCCGCGGAGCGAACATCGTCTGCGTGATCGCCACCTGCGCTCATCGGCTCACTCGCAGGCCCAGCACCGCCAGCGTCGGCAAGCCGGTGATCGGCGCGGCGCTCTGCCAGTCGGCGCTGTAGGCCAGCTCTTGCACGTTGGGGTGATTGGTCAGGTTCTGGATTTCGAGCTGCGTCGACAGGCGCAGGCCGGCCGGCAAGAGGAACGTGTACTCAAGGCGCAGATCCAGCTGCAGGAACTCAGGCAGGCGGGCGCTGCCGAGCGGATCGAGCAGCGGCTCGTCCTGATCGGTCCAGGCGTTGTAGTAGCTGCCGAGCACCGCCGGCCGGGGCTGCCCCGTCGTGTACTGCAGGCGCAGCGCCGCCGACAGCCGCCGGAGCGCCAGGCGCGCCGTGGCCTGCAGGCTGTGCGTCTGGTCGTACAGGCTGGGCAGCGTCGGTGCGGTCGGGGCTTCGCGACGCTCGGAGCGCGACAGGCTGTAGCCCAGCCAGCCTGAGAGCTGAGGCGCCCAGCGTCCCCGACCGAGCGTCGCCTCGCTGAGCTGCAACCGAATCTGCCCACCGTAGGCCCGCCCGCTGCCGTCTCCGGTCAGCGCGGAAGCGAGCGGTGGCGTTGGAAGCGGGCTCGCCGCGACCAGCCGATCGAGCAGGCGCAGATAACCGGCAAGCTCGATCTGCAGACGTGGGTGGGGCGAAAAGCTCGACGCGGCGGTGAGGTGCATGGCGCGCGAGCTGCCCAAGCGGGGACGGCCAAAGACGGCGCTGAGATCGCTCGGCGACGGGGGCTGCTGATACAGCCCACCGGCTAGGCTCAGGCGCAGCGTGCGGTGGGCCTGCAGCGCGGCCTGCAGGCGGGGGGCCAGCTGGGCCTCGATCTGACGTCCCCCCAGCGGCGGTGAGTCCCCGCCCCGCGGCAACAGGCGACTGACATCGCTGAGGACGCCGCCCCCGCGCAGGCCCGCCTCGACGGAGAGCTGGCCGAGTCGCAGCCCGAGCACGGCGTAGAGCGCCACATCAAGGAGATGTACGGACCAGGCGTCGCTGTTTACGAGGAGTCCCGGAGGTTGACCAAAGACCACGCCCGTCTCGTCGCGGGCTGGGCGGCTGAGGGTGCCGGTGCGGCTGACCTGAGCATAGCGACCGAGCAGATCGCCGCCGAGGCTGAGTGAGATCGAGAGCCCAGGTCGCCGGCTGTAAAGGGTCTGGCGGTGGCTGGCCCGCAGGCCATAGAGCCAGTCGTCGCTGAGCCGGGCCGTGTCTTGCCCACCGAAGTGGGCGTCATAGCTGCGCCGATCAAGGCCCAGCCAGGGCGCAAGCTGCAGCCCCCCTGCCCCGTCGCCGACGCCGTTGGAAGGACGCTCGTAGTGCAGGCCCAGGCGATAGCTCGTCGCGCCCCCCGTCTCGCGCTGGACCTGGCCGGGCTCGCCGAGGGCATGGGCGCGGACGGTGGTGTCGCCGCTGGCCAGGATCGTCGCGCGCAGCCGGGCCCCGGCCGGAAGCGCAAGCTGCGCCTGGGCCTGCGCATCCCAGTACTGCGGCAGCGGGAAGTAGTCGCCCAGATCCGGCCGGGACAGCGCCGACAGCAAACGGTCGAGGTAGCTGTAGCGCCCGGCCGCCAGCAGCCGCAGGCGGGGGCCGGCAGCGCCGCTGAGCATCGCGCTGACATCCAGTAGATCGGC
>DAORCZ010000449.1:0-5322 GCA_035345735.1 Pseudomonadota bacterium
CCGGCTGTCCACCGCTTGATCGACCTCGCCCTTGACGAAGATCTGGGGCGCGGCGATCTGACCAGCGAGGCCATCTTCAGCGACTACGCCATCGC
The DNA here is from genome assembly GCA_035345735.1 of Pseudomonadota bacterium. Taxonomy (GTDB): domain Bacteria; phylum Myxococcota_A; class Polyangia; order Palsa-1104; family JAEUJZ01; genus JAEUJZ01. Next base: position 96 of record DAORCZ010000449.1, read on the forward strand.
CTCCGGCACGCTGCTCGCCAAGAGCTCTCTGTGTCTGTCGGGTCTTGATGTGGCGCAGTGCGTGTTTGCCCGTGTCGATAGTCGCATTCACTGCCAGCCGCTGTACCGCGATGGCTCGCTTTTGCCGCCCGGCACCGCGATCATGCGCGTCGATGGGCCGGTGCGGGGTCTGCTCGCCGCCGAGCGCACCGTGCTCAATTTTCTGCAGCGCCTGTCGGGCATTGCCACCCAGACCCGCAAGTATGTCGATGCGCTGGCCGGCACCGAGACCCGCTTGGTCGATACGCGCAAGACCCTCCCCGGCTTTCGTTTCCTCGACAAGCGGGCGGTGCGACACGGCGGCGCCAACAACCACCGTGCTGATCTCGGCTCGGGTGTGCTGATCAAAGACAACCACATCGCCGCTGCGGGGAGCGTGACCGCCGCCGTCAGCGCCGTTCGCGAGAGCGCACCGCATAGCGTTCGCATCGAGGTCGAGGTCACCAGCACCGAGCAGATCATCGAAGCGCTGGCCATCGGTGCCGACGTGCTCCTCTTTGACAACATGTCGGTGGCGCAGGTGCGTGAAGCGCTGGCCCTCTTGCCGCTACGCGGCGATGCCCGTCGTCCCCTCGTCGAGCTCTCCGGCGGCATCACGCTGTCGTCGATTCGCGGCTATGCCGAAGCCGGTGCGGATCTGATCAGCGTCGGCGCGCTGACCCACTCCGCCGTCGCGGTCGATATCTCGCTGGAACTCACCCCTGCCGAGCTGGCCGTCCCTCCGTCGGGCAAGTCTCGCTAGGCGCCGTCGGGCGCGCCTGTGCTGCACCCCATGACTGCAAGCTCCCTCGGCAGTAGCTGGCTGCATCTGCCGCACTGCGAATCAACCAACGATGAGCTCATTCGGCTGGGGCGGGCCGGGGCTGCGCATGGCTCGGTCGTCACCGCCGATGCGCAGGGTCGGGGACGCGGTCGACAGGGGCGCGCCTGGTTTTCACCGCCTGGCGACAACCTGTACCTCTCGGTCCTCCTGCGTCCGCCGCTGCCGCCGCATCGCGCGCCCCCGCTGTGTTTGGCCGCCGGCCTGGCTCTCTTCGATGCGGTGTCGGCACTGCTGCAGGAAGCCGGTGTTGGCTCGGCGATCGATCTGCGACTCAAGTGGCCAAACGATCTCTTGGCGGCGCCTCGTCTGGCATCGGCAGCGACGGAATACCGCAAGCTTGGCGGCATCCTGACCGAGCTCTTTGGCCTGTCGGGCAGCATCGACTTTGTGGTCATCGGCATCGGCTGCAACGTCCGCACGCGCGACTTTCCGGTCGGCGTCCCCGCGACCAGCTTGGCCTGCCTGCTGCCGCCGTCCGCCGTCGATGGCCGTCCGCCCCTCTCGCCGCGCCTGGTTGCTGAGCGCTTCCTGGCGTCGCTCTTTCACTGGTACGAGCGCTATCTGCAGAGCGGGCCGGCGCCGATCACCGAAGCCTTTTCCGCCTACGCCAGCCTTGGCCCCAGCCATCCGCCGGTCGAGGTCAAGCTCCGCCCCGACGAGCCCTCGCTGCGCGGCATTCCCATCGCGCTTGGTCCCGATGGCGAGCTCCTCTTGCAGACCGCAGCCGGCATCGAGCGCGTGCTGTCCGGCGACGTCGTCATGGCGCCTCTGCTGCCGACCGCCGCCCCGCGCTAGCCGGGCCGGAATCTCAGGCCTTCTGTAGATACATAAAGTACGGGAAAGATTGCGGCATAGCGGCGGGGCGTTGGGCTGCAGCGGCTGTCCTCTGGGACACCGACGATCCGCTCGCTCCCAACCGAGCGCTAGGGGCAGGACAGGTACTGCAGCATGTGCGTGTGCTTGCCATCGCGGACGCGGACCCAGCTCAGCGCGACGCGACCGCCCGCCCACAAGAGCCGCGGAAAGATCGCGGCCCCGGGGATGGCCACGATTTCGCGCAGGCTGCCGTCTGCTGCCAGGCTGAAGACCTCGACGGAGTACTTATCGAGCTCGCTGGGCCAGTTCGGGCCTTGGAAGCGGGTCGTGGCCACCAGGTAACCCTGCCCAGTCCAGATCACGCTCGGCGTGAAGATCGCCCCCGCGCTCGAAAGTGGCGTGGCGGTGCCCACCCAGCCAGTTCCCGACTCATAGATGCCGAAAGACTGCGTGTAGCCCGCGTAGCTCACCCGGCGCTCGACCAGGATGCCGTGACGCTTGCCATCGAACGCCAGCCCCAGTCGTTCGTAGTTGGGCGCCGAGCTGTGCGGCAGAAGCTCAAACGAGGGCTGCGCCATCTTCGTCGTCAGGTCGACATAGCGCCCCTGCACGGTGGCTTCATAACCGCGGTCATAGACGGCGAACAGGCGCCTACCCGCCGGATCATAGGAATAGACCGCGTGTCCGGTGTTGCCGGGGCGCGCACCGTCCCCGAGCATGACCTCGGGACGTGCCTTGCCATCCAGGCCCAGGAAGTCCACGCGCGGCTCCTGCGTCGAGCCAGCGCAGGTGTAGTTCTGCTGGGCAACGATGGCCTCATCCCCAGCGATATACACGTCGCTCGCCATCGGCAGCGTGTTGCATAGCGATCCCAAAAAGGTGTGCCACAAGGGCACGCCGTCGCGGTCCATGCCGATGGCGCCGTAGCGCGACGCATAGGGAGTCACGGCCATCACGAACCGCTTCTGGCCCGGGTGGTAGTCGATGGCCGTCGGTCCCGTAAACAGCGTCACGATTCCCGTCGGCGCCTCGCGGCGCATCGGTCCATAGGTCAAGGCGCCATCGGGGCCGCGGCGCTGAAAGACGACAAAGCCCTTGGGTCCGCTGGTGCCGTTTTCGCTTTCGGTCCAGGCCAGCGCCAGCTCGCGCCCCAGCCAGGTCATCGCCACCTGCCCGGCGCTGTCACTCGGCACGTCGAGCTCGATCGGAGTCGTCCGATCAAGCTTCATGCAGGCGAGAGACGGACAGTCGGGATCGCTGCCGCCGTAGCGTGGGGAAGGGCAGCAGCCGTCGGCGACCCCGACCGGGCACTGCAGCGGATCAGGCTGGGCAGCCAGATCCCATCGATCCGCCAGATCGGCGGCGCCGAGATCCGGCAGCGACGCATCGGGCAGCTGGCTTCCCATCTCATCGCGATCGTTTGGATCGTTAGCAGGTGCGGGCGCAGTGCCTTGCCAGCAGGCCACAAACCAGCCTGACAGCGCGAAAGGTAGTGCGAAAACGAGACGGAATGACGACCAGCGGCGGCGACGCATGCCGGGAATATCGGGCCGCCCCCGCAGCGGGGTCAAGCTCCGGAAGCGCGCAGAAAAGCGGGGACGATTGCTCTCCCGGTCACCTGCATCAGCCGTGGGATGGCTGAGATTCCGATTTTCCCCCGCTGTCGCGCCGCTTCATATCCTGCAGGACGGGATTTCTCCACGTCAGCACAACCGGCTTGCGCATCGGATGGATGAACTCGCGCCCGGCCTGACGGGCTTCGGCATATGCACGCCGGATCCGGTAGTACCACTTGGCGTGGCCATCAGCCCCGCCCACCAGTGTCATGCGTCGGATGCGGCTTAAGCCCACGGCCTGCTTCGGCAAGACGCGACGATCTGGTCCGAAGAACCAGTAGAAGTAGAGCCGGAGCAGCGTTGATAGGAACGGCATCCAGGGGAACGCGTTCCAGGCCCAGCGCTGATCAAAGCGGCAGGTCGTCGGCGTCAGCGCGGTCACGGTGACCAGCCCGGTAATCCAGAATCGGCCGAAGCGAATCGTCGCCGTTCGGATATTGGGAAGGATGAACTGCCCTTCGAAGGACCCCGTCTGGGCCCCCACGTATCGCTGCACGAGTGGCGTTTCGATGGCGAAGACATGCGTCTCGCGCCAGCCGGTGGGCGTGGGCTCTAGCGTGGCGCCGCCCTCGGGGGGCTGCTGTCCGAACAGGTGGCGCGCGACCCACCACCAGCGCCGATGGACAAACGGTCCATGCGCCGGATCCATCTGCGAGACCTGCGCGTGGTCTTCGCTGGCCTGTGCCTCATAAGACAGGTTGTAGTGTCGGTATCTCTCGGAGTACACCGGAAGCGATGGGGGCGGTGGCAGCGACGAGGACTCCCCCTGGCCGCGGCCGGCGCGGGTGGGCTCGGCGAGGTACACCCAGATGAAGCCATCGCGCTCTTCACACGGCACATGACCGGCTCGAATCTTGCCCAGTTTGGCCTGCTGCGCCGCTGTGCACTGCGGCACAAACTGGCAGCCCCCCGTCTGGACGTTGAACTTCCAGCCATGGAAGCTGCACTGCACCGTATCGCCTTGATGCCAGCCATCGGAGAGCGGCATTCCTTTGTGGGGGCAAACATCCCGCAGTGCGAAAGCGCGACCGCTGCTGTCGCGTCCTAGGACCAGCGCGGTGTTGAGCAGCGTGAGCTTCACCAGCTTGCGTTGCCCCACCTTTTGTCCCTGCAGTGCGCGATACCAGAAGCCGAACAGGAAGGTGGAAGCGACGGCTTGGTCCTGAGGTTCCTCGCGTTCCGTTTCCAGGGCCTCGGCGGTGGATGTTGCGCTCATGGCTCTCTCCTTTTCCTATTCCTAGAGCAGTTCTCGTTCGAGCCATCGGCTCAGCGACAGGTTGCTGTTTCCGTAGGGCGGAAACGGCGCGGGCCAGGTGGCTGGGGGTTCGTGGATCACGGTATGCACCGAACTGGGAATGAAAAAGAAGCTCACGTTGGGCGCCGTTCGCGCAAGCTGCTGGCGGAGGCTGAACAGCCCGTTACTCAGGCTGTTTGCGCCCACCACCGGTATGCCCAGAAACAGCGCCACCGCGACATCCCCCGTCATTTCGACGAAGGCCAGCTTGTGGCTTGGGTAGGTCCGCGCGATCCACTGCGCGTAGGGGAACAAGTGAGTCGATGGCGCCGCCGCCGACTTGGTTCCATCGAGGCCCCAGGCTAGGCGCCAGGATTCCTCCAGCGCGGGGGACAAAAACGGAGCCGGCAGGGGAGGACCGGACTCTGCAACCAGAGTGACCGGAATCGCGCCAAAGGCGGCCTGGGTCTGAGAGAAGTTCCACAGGGCGCCGAAGCCGCCGGCGCTCCCTCCACACAACACCACCTGCTTTTGGGACTCTGCCGCAAACCGCGTCGACAGATAGGCCAGCGCCCGCGTCATGTTCCGGTAGCCCACGTGCGACAGTCCATCCATCGGCGAAGGGGACAGGTCGCCGGCATGGAAGTCAGCCGTGCAATAAGGAATGTAGACATAGTCGTCATTCCGAAACGGATTCCC
>DAORCZ010000449.1:5422-6797 GCA_035345735.1 Pseudomonadota bacterium
GCCGGTGGCGCTGCCGTCGGCGCACGTCATGCCCAAGACGGGAACAAAGGACCAGGTCCCGGTGCTCCGCAGTTGCGGGTAAGCGGGGCCAAAGGAAGCCGCAAGAGCATTCGCATCATTCCCTTGGTCGGCTTCGTCCCCACCGCAGCTCAGCAGGAACAACCCAAGTGCCACAGAACGGAACGTTTTTGACGTCAGCATGAGGATCACCGCCTGCTGACCAGAACATCAAGCCGCATGCCAGGGCCGGTCTGCGGGATGACCAAAGTGTTGCGCTCATCGGCCACCGCCGGTGCCGATGGGAATAAGGCGAGGGCGCCGCGGTGCCAAACGGTCGCCGCGCAGCGCGGGCCATGCGGGCAATGCGCGCTTTAGCCCGCGAGGTGACCATCCCCGAAGTCCGCGATCGCTGATCATCCGTGAGGTACTGATCAGATGGATCGTGAGAACAGAAATCGGAATCTGCTGAAACCGGGCAGATGGCCAATGGGGATATCGGGGCGCCTGCGTTTGGCATCGGCGCGCAGAAAGAGACGAGTGCGGGCGGCAGTTTCCCGTTGCACAGCTGGGTTTCTGAGCTGGTCCGACTGAGCCGCCGACAGCGGACGGAGCGGCGGTTGGTAGAGCGTGCGAGGATGGTGCTCTCAACGCTGGACGGCAGCATCTATACCGCGTCTCGGCGCCTGGGTTGCAGCAAGAGTACGCTGCGGAAGTGGCGCGATCGCGTGGCCCTGGCGCGGCAACATCACCCTGATCGTCCCATCGAGCAGAAACTACGTGACGCGGAGCGTTCGGGACGTCCTCCGGAGTTTTCAGAAGCACAGCTCGTAGCGCTGATGTCGCTGGCGACCGCCGATCCGCAGACTGAGGGTGAGTCGACCAGTCACTGGAGAGTGACGCCCTGGCGCGTATTGCCGTCGAGCGAGGACATTTTCCGCACCTTTCCAAGAGTCATGTGAATCGCATCCTCAATCGCCATGACCTCAAACCCATCGCCACAAGATGTGGCTAAATCGCCCGGACGATCCGGAATATGACGACCGTGCAGCAACGGTGACAGACCTTCTGTGCGAGTCTAGTGATATCGCGCAGGCTGCGCGAGAAGAGGAACTCCGAGAAAAAGGAGTGTCTGTGGAGCCCGCCGCGCTGCCGCAAATCGTCATTTCGTTCGACGAGAAATGCGCGATTCAGGCACTAGAACGCGCGGCAGCAGATCGACCGATGTGTCTCGGGAGTCCCGCACAACTGGAACATGAATACCGTCGCCACGGAACCCTGACTCTGCTGTCGATGATGAACATGCACACCGGATTCATCGATGGAATCTTGCTGCCGCAGCGCACGAACGAAGACACCGCTGCGTCGCTGCGAATCT
>DAORCZ010000450.1:0-6778 GCA_035345735.1 Pseudomonadota bacterium
GCGGCCGCCCATCTCGCCCGACGAGGACATTGTCGGGCTTGAAGTCCCGATGAACGATGCCCGCCTGATGGGCTGCGGCCAGGCCGGCGCCGGCTTGCAGGTACATCGCCAGGATGTCTTGCCAGCTGCGCGGTGCTTCCGCGACCCAGTCAGCGAGGGTGGCCCCATCGATGTACTCCATCGAGATGTAGACCTGGCCCTCGGCCTCCCCGACTTCATAGACCATCGGGATGTTTTCATGGGTCAGGCGAGCTAGGGCGCGTGCCTCGACGAGGGTGCGCTGTCGTCGGCCCAGGCTGCCAGCGCGCGTGCTGTGCATGACCTTCAGCGCGACCTTGCGATCCAGAAGCTCGTCGTAAGCGGCATAGACCGCGCCCATCCCCCCGGCGCCCAGACGACGCAGGATGGGGAAGCGACCCACCTGGGCGGGCACATAGGAGGCGGTCTGCACCGACACGCTCGCCGGCTGACCCGAGAACACATCGTCATCGAGCGTGACGGCCGGCAGGGGGTTGTGGCGCGCGTCAGATCCCACCGGATCTGCGTTGTCCGGATGGGGCCGAGACGCGTCGGCACCCGCAGGAGGAGGGGAGTGACCCATGGTCAAAAGGTCTTCCTCCTAGGGTATCGCGCGTCGCTGCCTCGGCTCAATACGAAGCCGCCGCGCGCCCCTCTAGCCGCGGATTGGAAGGGGGGCCAGCGACGGGAAAAACCATGGACAGGCCGGGCGCCGAGCAGCCTTCGGTCCAGACGTCCAGGCAGCGCGCAGCGCGGGGGCTGCGGACTAGGGATCGATCGGCACGGGTTCAAGCTTGTAGCCGCGCGAGGTCATGCACAGGTTGCTGAGCTTTTTGACCTGCTCTTTGCGCGCCGCCCGCTGATCGCTCGACAGCGAGCCCAAGGGACCGGCCTGGACCTCGGCGTTGTACTCGCAGACCGCCTTGTCGTACTTCATCTGGTCGGACTTGACGCCATCCTTCTTCCACTCCATCGGCAGCGTCACGCAGGCCGACAAGGCGAAAGGAAGCACCGCCCCGGCACAGAGCGCAAGGCCTGTGCCCCATAGACGACTGATCGCTGTCATTGCATTGCCCCCGTTTGCAACATACCGAAATTTACGCGTTTACGGGGCGCGATCTGACATCCGACCGAGCGTCGGCCGGACCGGTAGCCTAGTCAGGTGAGAGGGGGGATGAGGTGGGCGAGAGGCGACGTGGGCGAAAGCGAGGTGGGCGAGAGGCGAGGGGCGAGGGCTAGACGTGGCCGAGCTTCTGACGGGGCAGAGCGAGGAGCTCGGCGAGCTGCTCTTTGAGGATGGGGAGCGGCTGGGCGTAGACGTCTTCGATCAGCGAGACCAGCGGCGGGGCACCGATGCTATCGACGGCAGCCAGGGCCGCCTGTAGCTCGGCGGTGATCTCGTCGCGGTAGGTCTGATCGATGGCGGGCGTCAGCACTCCGCGGCGCGTCAGATACTTGCCGAAGCGGTTCAGCGGATCACGCTTCTCCCACACTGCGCTCTCGTCGAGCTCGCCCTTGCGATAGACGCTGGGATCGTCGGATGAAGAGTGAGCCGCGCGGCGATAAGTGCAGGCTTCGATCAAGGTCGGCCCTTGCCCCGCGCGAGCCCGCGCCGCTGCTTGCAGCGTCACCGAGGCCAGCGCCAGAACATCGTTGCCATCGACGCGGATGCCGGGGAAGCCATAGGCCAAGGCCTTGTGCGCGATCGACTTCGCCGCCGTCTGTACTGTTGCGGGCGTCGAGATCGCCCAGCCGTTATTGCGGCAGACGAAGATGCAGGGCGCTTTCCACACGCCTGCGAAGTTCAGGCCGACGTGGAAGTCACCCGGCGAGGCGGTGCCTTCGCCAAAGTAGACGACCGAGACATCGTCCTTGCCCATGATCTGCGCCGCCCGCGCCACGCCCACCGCCTGCGGAATCTGCGTTCCGACCGGCGAAGAGATCGAGACGAAGTTGCCGGCGCGGAAGGTGTGGTGCACCGGCATCTGCCGACCCTTGACCGGGTCTTCGGCGTTGCCGAACAGCTGATTGGTGTAGTCGCGCAGCGTGTAGCCGCGCCAGAAGGCGATGCCGGGTTCGCGATACGACGGAAACACCCAGTCGGTCTGACGCAGGGCGTAGGCGACTCCGAAGTGCGTCGCTTCTTCGCCGAGCGACTGCATGTAAAAGCCCAGCCGCCCCGTGCGCTGCAGCTTCATGAAGCGATCGTCGACCAAGCGGACCTTGAGCATCTCGCGATAGATGCGCAGACCGTCGGCATCGCTGATGCGCGGCACGAGCGCGGGATCGACATCGGGCCGTACGGCGCCGTCATCGTCCAGGATGGCAAAAGGCGGCGGCGGATCACCCGCTTCCAAAATGGTCAGGCCAGGGGCGCTTGCTTGATTCATGGCGCTCCCTTGTAAGCGCCAGACGGCGAGCGAGTCAATACGCTTGTCGGCGCAGAGGGGGACGTCCCCTGTACGATAGCGGGCCGTGGGTTTTCTTCTTCGCTTCCGCGGCCGTACCGGCGGGCAAAAAAAAATTGAAACCAAACCGCCCGCGCCGTCACTTCCAGATGACCGAGCCGATGCTCGGCCGGCGATGCAGACGGACGGACCGGAACAGAAGATGACGGGCAAGCGGGCTTTGGCGCTGGTGCAGACCTCGTACCCCTTGGGGGGGCTGACTGCGGATTTGGAGGACGACGAGCGGGCGCTGGCCCCGCGCGAGACGCCGCTTCTGGCTCAGGCCCAGGACGGCAATCGCGTGGCCTTCCGCGCGCTGTTTGTGCAGCATGGCCCCGCGGTGCGGCGCTATCTCGGCGACCTCTTGCGCGACGATGCGGCGGCCGACGACGCGACGCAAGAGACCTTCCTGCGCGCCTTCAATACGCTGCACACGCTGCGCGACAGCACGCGGCTTCTGGCCTGGCTGTTCGGCATCGCTCGCCATGTCTTTTTGGAGCACTGCCGCAGCCATCGCAAGCTGGCGCTGAGCAGCAGCGAGGTCGCCGAAGACAACGAGCCGATCGACGAGTCGCCCACGCCAGATGTCGCACTCCTTCTGGCCGAGGCCGATCGCGTGCTGGCCGCGGCGCTGGCGCATGTCGGCGAGCCGCGCAAGAGCGCTCTCTTGCTGCGACTTGATCATGGGCTGCCCTATGAAGACATCGCCGAGCTTATGGGCTGGTCGGTCGCCAAAGTGAAGAACGAAATCCATCGTGCGCGCCTGCAGCTGCGCTCGCAGCTGGTGCGCTATTTGGGAGGCTCATCGTGAATACCCATCCCCCGATTCAAGATCTCGAAGCTCTGGTGGCCGGCACTTTAGATGAAGATCGCAGCATCGTGCTGTCGGCTCACACCGACGACTGCGTGCTGTGTCAGCGCGAGCTTTCCTGGCTGCGTGCGGAGCGCGAACTGTTCGCCCAGCGGGCCCTAGGCGTTCCGCCTTCCGAGGTCTGGTCCAAGATCGAAGCGCGCATCGAGTCGCAGATCAGCGAGCGCCAGCTGTCGGTTCGCAGCGAGCCGGGCAGCTTCCGTCGCCGCCTGCGCATGTCGTTTCAGCGCGAGCGGGCCCAGTGGTACGCCGTCGGTGCCGCCGCAGCTGCGATCTTTGGCCTGGTCGCGATCAGCCCGCTGTCGCCGCTGCGCCACAGCAGTCCCCCGGCGCCGATCGCCGAGGTCCCGACCGCGCCGCAACCCGCCACGGATCCGGCGGGGCTTGCGATCCACGTGAACACCGACAGCGGAGACGAAGATCACCTGACGGCCAGCGCCCCCGTCACCGGCCCCATGTCGCTGGAACTGACCACCTCAGCCGCCGAGGTCGAAGTGCTGGCCGGGCCGGCTGAGCTAGCCAAGGTGACGGTCAGCGATAGCAGCGAGAAGTCGGTACGCCTGGTGCCGCCGGCCGCTGCGGGGGGGAACTGGCGACTGGAATACGGCAGTGGTGGCGCGCTACACGACGGTCATCTGCGACTGCAGCTGCCGACGGGGAGCAAGCTTTCGATCCGTACCGCATCCGGCGATGTTCAGGTCACCGACCTCGGTGGAGACATCGCGATTAGCACTGCATCCGGCGATATCCATGTGCGGGGCGCGCGCGCCGTGCAGCTCAACAGCAGCAGCGGCGATATGGATCTGCGCGACATCAAGGGTGCCATCGAAGCCAAGACCACCTCCGGCGAGCTGCGGGTCGGCGGCGAGATCGTAAGTGCGCTGCGCTTTACGTCTGTGTCTGGCGATCTCACGCTGACCGGGCCGTGTCGCCTCGCGGCCTGCCAGGTCACGGCCGATACGACGTCTGGTGCGCTGCAGCTAGCCCCGCACAAGGATCACTCGCTGGCCCTGCGCCTGCACTCGCAGAGCGGGGAGATCAACGGCACCAGCGGCCTGACCGTCGAGATGAAGCGCAGCCCGGGCTTGCCGACGCAGTGGTCGACCAAGCTGGGGGCGGGCGCGGGGTCGATTGAGCTGCGCAGCATCAGCGGTGACATCAATATCGAAGCGCACTAGCCTGCCACCTAGCGCCGCCTGGAGGGCGCGGGTTTCGTCGCAGCTGTGATACCGTGCCAGGCATGTGGATCATGGCGCTGCGCTTGGCGCTGCGAGCTTTGCGACGGAACCGAATGCGCTCGGCCTTGACGGCGCTGGGCGTGATCATCGGCGTCGCCGCGCTGATTACGACGGTGGTAACCGGCGAGGGGGCGCGCAAGGTCATCGCGCAGCAGGTGGCTTCGATGGGCTCGGCGATGCTGATGATCGTGCCGGGCTCGTCGAACCAAGGCGGCTTTGCCGGCGGTGCGGGCACCGGGCGACCGCTACAGCGCGACGATATCGACGCGATCAAAGAGGCGCGCTCGGTCCGCTACGCCGTCCCCATCGATCGCAGCGGCGGCCAGGTGATCAGCGCGAATCTCAACTGGTCGACGCAGATCTTGGGCACCGCGCCCGAGTATGTGCAGATCCGCGACTGGCCGTTGGCCCGCGGGCGCTTCTTCACCGACGCGGAAAACGATACCGCGGCCAAGGTCTGCGTGCTGGGCGCAACGGTGGCGCAGAACCTGTTTTCCGATCACAGCCCAGTCGGTGAGTCGATTCGCGTCAAGCAGATGCCCTGCGAGGTCATTGGGGTGCTCGTCGCCAAGGGGCAGTCGGCGATGGGCAACGATCAGGACGACGTCGTGCTGGTGCCGCACCTGACGCTGCGCACCCGCATCCTGAGCCAGAGCCGGCAGCACGTCGGCACGATCATGGTGTCCGCGACCTCGGACGAAGACATGGCCCAGGCCGAGCGCGATGTGATGCAGATCCTGCGCCAGCGGCACAAGCTGACCGACGATCAGGAAAACGACTTCACGATTCGCAACCTGTCGGAGCTGATGCAGACGCAGCAGCGCATCGTCGAGACGCAGACCGCGATGCTGCGCAACGTCGCGGCGGTGTCGCTGCTAGTCGGCGGCATCGGCATCATGAACATCATGCTGGTCTCGGTGACTGAGCGGACGCGCGAGATCGGCCTGCGCCTCGCCATCGGCGCCCGCGAGACCGACATCCTGCTGCAGTTTCTCGTCGAGGCGGTCGTGCTCTCAGTGCTGGGAGGGCTGCTCGGCATCTTGCTGGGCATGCTGGGAGCCAAGCTCTTATCCCAGCTAGGCGGGGGCACACCCGTCGACTTTTCGGTGTCGTGGATGGCGCTGGGCTTTGGCGTGTCGGTGGGGATTGGCGTGCTGTTCGGCTTCTATCCGGCTCGCAAGGCGGCGCGCCTCGATCCCATCGACGCGCTGCGCTACGAATAGCGGCTACTGCGAGAGCTGTCCGCGACGGTACAGCGCGTAGGCGACGAGCGGCGTCAGCGGGTTTAGGGTGATCATCACCACCGCTTCGTGCTGCGGCTGTCCGCGCACAACTAGGAACTGGTGCGCGACCTCTAGCCCGAACGTGGTGCCGAAGAAGAAGGCCGACAGGCCGTTGCGTGCACCGATGCCAGTGGCTTCGCCGGCTTGGCCTGCGACGAAGCGCGGGGTGTAGGCGATGGCCCAGCCCTGGCCGGCATGACCGACCCCCAGGCTCATGCCGAACAGCCCGCGATGACCGCCGACCACGCTGCCCTGGTAGTGATAGCCGGCATCCAGCCCGAAGAAGAGCTGCGGTCGCGGTGGGGCCAAGGGGTTGCTGCGTCCGGCTGCTCCGCCGCGGGCGGCTTCGGCGGTTGCGGTCGCGCTCCAGGCACTGCCGACATCGCGGTGCAGGATCAGGCCCAGATTGACGTCGAGAGCGAAGCCGCCTTGGACCTCTGCAGCGCCTGGTGCGAAAGCGGCCGCGCCCCCCAATCCGACGCGCAGAGCAGGAAATGGATCGGTCGTGCTCGCGGCCTGGGCTGCCCCAAGCGGCAGGCTGACCAGAAGCGGAGCCAGGAGGAGGGGGAGACGAACGCGACGGTGCGTGGCCTGCGGCAGCCGGCGGTTCCTGGGCGGTATCGGTGACATTGGGGTCGCACCCTACCGCCAAACTCTGCCGCCGCCAACCCGGCTGGTGATCGCCCGCTGGGCCCGCCCGGTGCGCTGGGTCGATGGCCAGGTCGGCACAGGCGACAGGGCCGCCAGCCCCGCCGCTGCGAGGTCTATAATCGGGCCGTCTTTTGCCCTTTTTCAGAGGAGACCCCGCCATGCCCAGCCCACAAGGAGCCGCGGCCGCCCCGCCGCCTAGCGCCCGTGTTCAGGTCGGCAAGCTGGTGAACATCACGCGCGCCGAGTTCAAGGCCGATCCATTTCCGTTTT
>DAORCZ010000451.1:0-6777 GCA_035345735.1 Pseudomonadota bacterium
TCGATCCCACCAAGCCCTCGATCACGGTGATCAAGGGCGGCATGGGCGGTGGCACGGTGACCTCGGCACCGGCGGGCATCAACTGCGGTGCGGCTTGCGCGGCCAATTTTGCCGAAGACAGCAAGGTCATTTTGACGGCCCAGGTCGATGGGATGTCGCTGTTTGGTGGCTGGGGCGGCGCTTGCCAGGATGCCGATCCCACCGCCAATCCGCCGACGTGCACGCTGACCGCCAAAGGCAAGCTGGAAGCCAAGGTCACGTTCAACAAGCGCGCGAGCCTCGACAAGGTGTGCAGCGATCCCAACTGGTGCTGGAACAGCCCGCAGCCGCAGGGCAACGATCTTTTGCGGATGTGGGGCACGAGCGCCACCGACGCCTGGGCGGTTGGCGATATGGGCGTCATCCTGCACTGGAACGGCAGTGGCTGGGCGCAATCCGAGTCCGGTACGACCAAGCGCCTAAACAACCTGTGGGGCCGCGCCGCAAACGACATCTGGGCCGTCGGTGAAGCCGGCACCATCCTGCACTACAACGGCGCCAAGTGGGAACAGCAGGTCAGCGGTACCACCCGCGAGCTGTACGCCATTTGGGGCAACGCGGCAGAGGTCTGGGCCGTCGGTGCTGCCTCCACCGTGCTGCGCTGGAACGGCACGATGTGGGACAGCAGCAAGACCTGCAGCACCGGCTACGACCTGTACTCGATCTGGGGCACCGGCCCGAACGAGGTCTGGGCCTTCGGCACCAACCGCTACGTCTGCAAGTTCAACGGCACGGCCTGGTCGTACACCAGCGACAGCTACCTGCCCTACTACGTCCGCGACGTCTACGGCATCGACGGCAAAAACATGTGGGCGGTCGGCGCCGGCGGCGACATCTCGCGCTGGAACGGTAGCTCGTGGACCAAGGTTGCCTCGGGCATGACCGGCGACCTGCGCGGCATCTTCGGCACCGGTGACAAGAACATCTGGGCCGTCGGTGAGGACGGTGTGATCCTGCTGTACAATGGCACTGCCTGGTCCGTCGTCTCGCCCAGCGGCTCGCTGGAATACAGCCTGACCGGCATCTGGGGATCCGGCAAAGACAACATCTGGGCCGTCGGTGAGCGCGGTGCCATCAAGCGCTGGACCGGCAACCCGCCGTGGGAAGACATCGCGCAGGGCACGCGTCGCGATCTCACCGCCGCCTGGGGAACTGCCGAAAACAACCTGTGGGCCGTCGGCACGCAGGGATGGCTGCAGCGCTGGGATGGCAACAAGTGGACACCCTTCGACAGCAAGGTCACCGGCAACCTGCGCGCCATCCATGGCAGCAGCGCCAACGACGTCTGGGCCGTCGGGGACAGCGGCGTCATCACGCATTGGAACGGTACCGAATGGTCGCAGGTCATGCCGACTGCGGCCTACTCGATGACCGGCGTCTACGCCGCGGCTCCCGACAAGGCCTGGGCCAGCAGCACCTCGGGCTATGTCATGACCTGGGACGGCACGCGCTGGTCGGCGGTGTACGTCGGCTCGGGCATGTACTCGATGTGGGGCCGCAGTGCCACCGACATCTGGGCCGGCGGCAACGGCACGACGATGTATCACAACACCGGCAGCGGCTGGACCAACGTGGGGACGCCGGTCTCGGCAGCTTGGTATGCGATCTACGGCATCGACGAAAAGAACGTCTGGGCAGCAGGTTCTTCCGGGCAGATCATCCGCTGGAACGGCACCGCGTGGAGCAGCGCTATCGTCGGCAACGATCCCGCAGTGACCTTCCGCTCGCTGTGGGGAAGCTCGCTAAGCCGCATGTTCGCGGTCGGCAACAACGGCGTGGTCTATCGCTGGGATGGCATCGCCTGGGGCGCGACCAACATCGCTCGGGCCAGCCTCAATGCCGTCACCGGCTTCGCCGCCGACAAGGTCTGGACCTTCGGCGAGTCGGGCTCGGTGCTGCGCTTCAATCCCTAGCCGCGCTCTCTGGCCACACGCGGTTGCCGACGCGGTGGCCGGCGCAGAACCCTTGCTACACGGAATGGAGAACTGATGCGAACGATGCAAGTGCGAGCCGGCATGGGCCTGGTGGTGACCGCGGCGCTGGGCATGGCCGTGGGCTGTGGTTCCGAGCCCGCGATGAAGCGCAACCCGTTTGCGCCGCTGCCTGATTGCAGCGGACCGGCCTTGGCCTTTGGTAAGGGCGAGCAGGGCATGGTCATCGCCGACCTGCGCATCGCCGCTGCCGGGCAGGGCTTTGACCTCGACGAAGACGGCACCATCGACAACAAGCTGGGGGCCCTGTCTTCGCTGGCCAATGGCGAACTCGAAGACGTCTTCAAGATCCGACACGACGTCGTCATCCCGATGGAATTCAATGGGCTCAAGGGCACCGGCGACAGCGACTGCACCAAGTTCGCGCTGTACCTGGGCCAGTTCAACCAGGACCGCGACACCGACGGCAAAGACACCACCTGGGAAGACGATGACGACGCCGCCAAGGGCGACTGCAACGACCACGACAAGGAAGTCCGTCCGGGTCATGCCGAAGACCTGACCAACCGCATGGACGACGACTGCGATGGCAAGGCCGACAACCCCGGCAAGCGCAAGCCGCCGACCGACATGATGGATCTCGACGGCGATGGGTACACCCTGGCGCAGGGTGACTGCGATGACCGCATGGTGTCGCCGATGGTGCCGACCGGCACCGACATGCAGCCGCTGGCCAAACTGCGTCACCCCATGGCCGAGGAGCGCTGCGACGGCTACGACTACAACTGCGACGGCATCCCCGACAACAGCCCGGCCTGCGATCCGTTCGCCGACGCCAACGTCAAGCTGCCGATTCAGAAGGTCTCGCTCGATGGCGCAGGCAAGCCGCTTTTGGCCTTCAACAATGGCGGCGTGAAAGGCGGCAAGCTGTCGTCCGGTCCCTCGCTGTTCCGCGTCGCCGTGCCGGTCAGCAAGGACTTCACGCTAGAGCTTGAGCTCTCGGGTACGCGCATCCAAGGCTCGCTGCGCGAGCGCAGCGGTCGCCTGTATCTCGACGATGCGAACCTCGGTGGCGTACTGCAGGCGGTGAGCCTGGCGCGACTCGACAAGATCAACCTCAAGGGCTTCCTGACCCCACCGCAGTCGCTGTTTGACGCCATCTGGGCCTCGTCGGGTCTCGCCACCATTCTTATGCTCAAGCGCGATGCCGATGATCACGTCCTGCCGGATATGGATGTCGACGGCGACGGGCTAGAGACCTTCTGGGCCAGTGATCCGGGCAAGACCCCGGCCTTGGTCGACACCTGTCGCGACGGCGATGGCACGATCATCAAGAACGGGGATGCCAGCTTCCCCAACGACGATGCGATGAAGCGCTGTGTTTTCGCCAAGGACGCCCGAGGGAACTATCGCTTCGTCGATGGCATCTCGGCGGCTCTGCGTTTCAAGGCTGTGCCGGCTCGCATCGGTGACCTCGTTGAATCGACGATTGGAAAGTAACCGCAATGACGCACAACAAGCATCACCATCAGGTCCTCGCTCCCCTCACCGGCAACATCTGGAAGATCACCGCCAAGGTTGGCGACACGGTCAGCGAAGGCGACACCATCCTCATCATGGAGTCGATGAAGATGGAGATTCCCGTCGAGGCCGGCCGTGACGGCAAGGTCGAAACGCTCCTCGTGCAGGAAGGCCAAGCGGTCAGCGAAGGTCAGCCGCTAGCCGTCATTCACATGTAGTCCCGCCACTCGCTCTGGGCCTGTCGTGCCGCGATCTCCCGTCGCTATCTCGCCGGGTACGGTCCCCCAAGTCCCCGCGGTCTCTGATCAGCTGGTGGGGCAGACCTTAGACGGTCGTCTGCGCGTGCTGCGCCCCATCGGCCACGGCGGCATGGGCACCGTCTATGTGGCCGAGCATGTCGGCTTGTCCAAGCAGGTCGCGGTCAAGGTCTTAAACCCGCAGTACGCGGTGAAGCCCGAGGTCATCGCCCGCCTGCACGCCGAAGCGCGGAATGCCGCCGCCATCGCCAGTCCGCACATCGTCGAGATCTTCGACATCGGCACCACCGAGGGCGGCCAGCCCTACGTCGTCATGGAGCTGCTCCACGGCGAGAGCTTGGCCGAACGCCTCCGTCGCTGCACTGCGCTTTCCGAGCTCGACACGCTGCGCATCGGCCGCCAGCTCGCAACTGCGCTATCGGCGGCTCACCGCAGCGGCATCGTCCACCGCGACATCAAGCCGGAAAATATCTTCCTGTGTAACCGAGACGGGCACGACTTCGTCAAGCTCCTCGACTTCGGCATCTCGAAGGCCGTGGGGCCACTCAACGACGGCGAGCTGTCGAGCTGGGCCGAGGCAGACGACGCAACTCACGATGGCGAACCAATCCGCCGCGGCGGGGAAGCGGGAGGCGGCACCGTTGATCGCACCGCGATCTCGGGCGACTTTTTGGATCGCCTGACGCGCACCGGCGCGATCATGGGCACCCCGCTTTACATGTCGCCAGAGCAGGCTCGCGGCGACCGCCTAGACCTGCGCTGCGACATCTATTCGCTCGGCGTCGTGCTCTACGAGTGCTTGACCGGCAGCGTGCCCTATCTTGCCCCGAGTTACTTCGGCGTCATCGCCAAGATCCTAACTGAGACGCCCGAACCGCCGTCGCTGCGCATCCCGGATCGGGCGCTGTCGTCTGCTCTGGAACGCATCGTACTCGGGGCGATGGCCAGCGACCGCACTGAGCGCTATCAGACGATGGACGAGCTTCTCGCCGACCTCGACCGCTACCAGCGGGGCGAGCCGGTGCGGGCCGGTGATCCGCTCGCCGGCCGCGATGCGCGAAGCCACCGACGCACGGAACTCGACGGTAGCCTGCGCGCTGACGCAGGTGCCCGCCGAGATGGCTCGGACGCTCTGATGCCACGCGGTGCCGTGCCGCAGGTCTTGCCGCTACTCGGCGTAACCATCGCGGTGCTGCTGCTTGGCGGCCTGTTGGTTTTTTGGCGTGGCCCACACGAGCACACGAGTCCCCACAGAGCCGGCCTCCCCACGGCCCCCGAGCCCGCTGGGCCAGCGGTGGGCTCGCGGCATTCGACGCGCGTCCTGCCCCCGATCGATCCGACCCCGCTCGTTCCCCAATCCCCCCGGCCTCTGCCTGCCCCATCGGCTACTTCGCGAGCCGACGAGACAGCGCCCCGGTCTGGTGCGCATACCCAGCCAATCCCCGCGGCGGCCTCGACAGTCCCCGCTGGGCCCGCAGCGACGCGACCGACGCGTGGCTCGACTGTCGCCGCCAGCCGATCTGGTACCTCCGCCCGGCCAGCCGGCAGCCCGCAGCCCTCCTCATCGACACCCACCGCAGCCTCAAAAGAGGCAGGCCGCCCCCCCACTCCGCCTCCACTTCCGCCGGCATTTGCCGACGAGCAAGCCCCAAATCCCTTCGTCTCTCCCGCCTCGAACTAGTCGCTGCCGCCGCGCCTTTTCGCCGGCATCCACGTACGCCCCCAAGCCTCGCTTGTCGAACCGGTACGAAATCGGCCGTGGGCAGATTGCGTACTTGACCGCTCCCCGCCGCATTCGATACCGTCAAGCCATGATGCAATTCTCTAACGATCGCGCGCGCATCGCAGGGTTGGGCATCACCCTGCTCCTGGGTCTGGCCGGCTGCCCCAAGAAACCCGCTGTTGTGGCCCCCCCGGCTCCGCCCGGTGACACCCTGCGGCTGTCAGCCAAGGCCGGCGACAAAGCGAGCGGCAACATCAAGATTCGACTGGAAAAAGTCGACGTAGGCGGCAAGAAGAAGCCGAAGACCTACGCCTTCCAGCTAGAAGAAGAGCACGTCTTCGAAAAGGTCGACGCCAGCGGCAGCATGCATGTCACGGCGAAGTTCTTCAACGTCGAGGCGCAGGGCGACACCCCCAAAGAGAAGAAGGCCGGCGAGGACCTGGCGCGGGCGCTGTCGGACATGCAGGTGGCCTACGACCTGAACACGCGCGGCGACGTGACCAACTTTGAAGTCAAGAACGTCCCCGACGCCAACCTATCGGAAGCCCGCTTGATCGCCGTTTGGGTGTACGGCGCCGAGCGCGGCCCGATGTTCGATGCCGGCCCGATCGAGACCGGCAAGGCTTGGCAGACGCGGGCCCAGATCCCCATCCCGGCGGGTGGATCAAAGAACTGGGAAATCGACTGCAACTACGCCAAAAAAGAGAAGAACGTGGCCTTCGTCACCGTCGCTGGCAAGGTTACGGGCGAGAGCCAGGGAACCCAGCTGACCGGCGAGATCAAGGGCGAGTTCCGGCTGGATGTCGGCAGGGGCGCGCTGGTCTATCAAGAGATGGACTCGCAGTCGACCTTCCGCACCGGCGAGTCCGGCGGCCAGCAGATCCACATCCACGTCACCTGGGAAGGCCAAGCCCCGGCTGGCGGCGCCGCCCCGGCTGAGGGCCAGAGCGCCGACGCTGTCTCGGTCATGAAGTAGCGCCCACGACTCCTCCCGCCTGCCCACTTCGTCCCCCCGTCTCGCCTCACCCCACTCTCTCTTCCCTAGACGCTAGCCCCGCTGTCGTGACGACCGCCGTGTCGTGAAATAGACATCGCAATTTCGACTGTGACAGAATGACGACGTGGATGCGCGTTCTCCTCTGCCCCCGGCCACCCCTAGCTTCGTCGCCAACAGCCCAAGCGGCGGCACCAACGTAGGCAGCCCGCCCAGCGGACCTGTGTCAGCCCCGTCCGTCGAAGGCGAGCGGCCCTCAGCGGCCAGTGCAAGCTCAGCACCGTTGGCCCCGACCCCAGCCGGAGAGACCCC
>DAORCZ010000452.1:0-6769 GCA_035345735.1 Pseudomonadota bacterium
AGGACCTGCGACAGCGTCTCGTTGTAGATCGGCTCGCGCGTGGCGGCGCGCACGGTGAGCTGGGCCCGCGTCTCGGTGGCCATCGCTGCCCCCTCGGCGGCTCGTCGGACGCGCCCCAGCATGCTGCTGACCCGCGCCCCGGTCTCGTCGCGCACGAAGTACTGCACCTTGGTGTAGTCGGGGATGACGTTGGCCGCGACGCCGCCGGCTTTGATCACGCGGTGCAGCCGGGCGGTGGGCAGGATGTGCTCGCGCATCAGCGCAATGGCGTGATCGAAGAGCTCCAGCGCCGACAGCGCACTGCGTCCGGCCCAGGGCGCGGCCGCGGCGTGTGCCGTCGTGCCGAAGAACTCGACATCGACCACGGTCACCGCGAGTCGCGGCCGCGAATAGACATAGCTTGTCTCTTCCGGATGCCAGGACAGGACGACATCGGTGCCCCGAAACAGGCCGTCGCGGACCATGAAGGTCTTGCCGATGATCTGTTCTTCGGCCGGTGAGCCGAACACTTTGATCGTGCCAGGCAGCCGCTCGGTCCGTCGCTGCTGGTTCGCGGCGACGGCAGCGGCGACGGCAGCCGTGCCAAGTAGGTTATGCCCGCAGCCGTGACCAGGGGCGCCGGTCTTGATGGCGCTCTTGCGGGCCAGCCCAGGCTGCTGCGACAGGCCAGGCAGGGCGTCATACTCCGCCAGGATGCCGATGACGGGCGCGCCGCTGCCCGCTGTGGCGACCCAGGCCGTGTTCATCCCGGCGACACCGCGCTCGATGGTAAAGCCCTCTTTGCTGAGCTCCTGCGCCAGAAGCTCGGCGCTCTTGTGTTCGGCCAGCGCCAGCTCGGCATGCCCAAAGATGGCGTCGGCCACCGGCGCCCAGCGCGCAAGGGAGATTTCAGGAGTCGCCGTTTGAGCACTCCGCGGCTCAGCCAGCGCGGTTGCGCCGACCCAGCCAACGCCCAACGCCAGCGCCAGTCGGAAAGGGAACACGCGAGCGCGAGTCGGGCCAGCCAGCGTGGCCGGCTGGTCGGAAAACGGAGGCAGGGGAGTCAGCATGGGGGAGCCCTCGGGGATGCGGAATCGCCGCACACTGACGCGCGGACTGGCGCCTGTCAACCTGGCCTTGGGGCGGGGCCGGCCCCGGTTTGTCTCTGTCGCTGCGTGTGGCGGTGGCCACGTCGCTACCCAGGTGCTTACCGCCCGCTGCAAGCTGTTTAATGAGAAAAAATTATGTAATTTATATTCCGCATATTTCTGACAGATAGGAGCCGCATGCGTTCGATGGGGATGGGAGTAAGCCTGGTGTTTTCGCTGGTTCTCTTGCCGCTCTTGGCGGCCGCTGATCCCCCGTGGGAGTCGGTCTCCGTCAAGGGCGATAACCGCGAGGGTATCGTCGTCGAGAAGCGCGCCGTGCCCGGCTCAAAGTTTATGGAGTATCGGGCCCGTGCGACGACGCCGGCGAGTCCCCAGGTGGTGCTGCGCGGCCTGTGGACCGGGCTTAGCGAGCCGCCGCAAGGCACCGTGCGCAAGCGCGAGCTGATCCGCAAGAGCGACAGCGAGCTGGTGTTCTACGACCAGGTCAAGACGCCGGTGGTGAGCGACCGCGACTACACCATGCGCATCTACCAGTCCAAGGACGAAAAGAGCGGCGTCTTGCAGGTGCGCTTCGAGACCGCCAACGAGCTGGGCCCCCCCGCCGCGGCCGGCTTTGTTCGCATCCCCGTCGTCCGCGGGAGCTGGATCATCGAGCCGGGGGATGGCGGCGGCGCCAAGCTGACCTACCAGTGCTACAGCGAGCCGGGCGGCAGCATCCCCGCCTTCATGGTCCGGGGTGCGCAGCAGAACCAGGTGGTCACCGACATGCGCCGCATCCTCGAACGCGCCCAGCGCGCCGCCAGCAGCAGCCCGTAGCGGCTGAGGGGGCGCGACCTAGGGCTTGGAGCCGTTGAGGTCGGCTTCGCCGATTTTGTTACGCTGGCACAGCAGCACGACGTACAAGCGGGCTGGCCCGTCGAGCTTCTGGTAGGCCTCGCGCGCCAGCTTGGTGTCCTTAATCGCGCACGCCGACGAGCCGATGATGCGCCAGGCTCGCAGCGGACTTTGGGCTTGCACCGACCGCGCCAGGGTGATGGCCTTGGTGTAGTCCTTGGCCAGATAGGCCAGCTGCGCGTCGCCGAGCGCCTTGTCGACCTGCGGCTCGGGGGCAGCGGTGGGCGGGGTTGCGGGACTGACTCCGGGGCGAGGGTGCGGCTCGATCGGCTCGACGTTGGCTAGGCGATAGGGCGGTAGCTTGAGCCCGGGCGCCCGCGGGAAGATCTGCTGGCGCTTGCTGGGCTCTGGGGTCCCCGGGTTGGGCACTCCCGTGCCGGCGGCCACCTGGCCAGCCGTCGGGTCTGTCTCAGGTCCAGGGGACGTCGCGGGGCCAGAGGTCGAGGCCGCATCTTGCGCCGTCACCACCGGTCGCGGCGCTAGCATCGTCCGTCCCAAAAGCAGCAAGCCCAAGACCCCCGCGGCTCCCAGCAGCGCTGAGAAGAGCAGGCGCGGCACACTCTTGATCGGCTGCGGAGCCGCGGCTGGCGTCGGTCCGCCGGACTGCAGCAGCGGATCGGCCGCAACGGCCGCGGCGAGCGCGGGATCGAGTCCCTGGCCCGTCGGCAGCATCACCGGCACGGCTCCCGGGATCGCTGGCTGCATCGGCTGCATCGGCTGCATCGGCTGCATCGGCTGCATCGGCTGCATCGCGGGCAGTAGGCTGCTCGGGCTGCCCAGCGCCACATGCGGTCGCGACTGTCGAGCTTCTAGCAGCGCCGCCGCCAGCGGCGACACACCCGAGCTAGAAGATGCATTCGCCGATACCGGCGGCACCGCTCCCGTCGAGACGCGGCCACTGAGCGCGAACATGCTGCCTTCGGCCGACACGACATCCGCCAGGGCCTCGGCCACCTCGTCCATGCTCGGTCGCGCGGCCTTGTCTTTGACGAGCAGGCTGGCGATGAGCGTCGTCACCTCCGGCAGGGTGTCGGGCACAAGCTCAGACAGAAGTGGGGGCGCGCGGAACAGGTGCATGCCGACCAGGTCGCCCGCTGCCTCGGCAACGAACGGCGGCCGGCCGGCCAGCATCTCGAACAGCATGATGCCCAGGGCGTAGACATCCGACTTCGCGTCGGCCTCGTCGGCGCCGTGGCACTGCTCGGGCGACATATACGTCGGCGTGCCGAGGATGGCCTGCGCCGACTCTTTGCCGTACGCCTCCAGCGCCAGCTTGGCGATGCCGAAGTCGAGGATCTTGACGCGCTCGCCGCCGGGCCCCAGCGGATCCGGCACCAGCATCAGGTTTTCCGGCTTGAGGTCGCAGTGGGTGATGCCCTTGCTGTGCGCCGCCGACAAGCCCGCCGCCACCTGCCAACCAATCTGCAGCGCGAAGCGCGGGGGCAGCTTGCCACCGGCCTGCTTGAGGCGATTGGCCAGCGTCTGCCCCTCAAGAAACTCCATCACGATGTAGGCAGTGCCGTCGGGCAGCCGACCCTGCTCGTAGATCTGCACGATGCTGGGGTGGGCGATGCGGTTGACGGCGCGGGCTTCGTTGAAGAAGCGGGTCACCACCGCGGCGTCATCGGCGTGCTCGGTGCGCAGTACTTTCAGGGCGACGCGCCGCTCGATCGACTCGTTCACCGCCTCATACACGGCGCCGATCGCACCCTCGCCAAGGAGGCGCACTATGCGATAGGGCCCGACGAACGATTCGACCATGAGAAGTCGTCAGTATATCACGAGCTTGGCCCGTCTCTGTCGGGGGAAATCGAGCGGAATCGCCTAGCTGGGCAGCCGTGCGGCCAGCACTCGCAGGACGCCTTCGGGGTCTTCGGCGTGGACCCAGTGGTCGGTGGGCAGCCGATCGACCGTCACCTGCGAGCCCGCTGCGGCCAGCGCCAGCGCCCGCTGCCGATCGTCGGAGGAGTAGGAGGTCGAGCGCTCGCCAATGACTAGGTGGATCTGCAGACCAGGGGGCGGCTGGGTCAGGAAAGGCCACAGGTCCGAGGCGAAGTAGCTCTGTAAGAGCGCCCGCAGCTCGCTGAGGTCGAGGGCAAAGCGTACGGCACCGGCGGCAGTGGAGCTGGGCTCGGTGCTCTGGGCCAGCCACTGCGCCAGCATGCGGCTGAGCCCGGCCTGAAGCAGCGCATCGATGAACGCTGCTCGCGAGGGGTGAATCGGCGCAAGCCGCGACAACACCTGCAGCACCGCGACGACGCTGTCCTGACCTGGGACCTCGTCGGGACGCCGTACTCCCGGGTTGGTGTCGAGCGTCACCACGTGGGCCAGCGCGCCGGCCGTACTGGAGTCGCCCTGATGAAGCAGGCGAGCGACTTCCAGCGCGACCTTGCCGCCAAAGCTGTGGCCAATCAGCACCGTCACCTGCGGCCGGCCCAGGCACAGCGGCAGCACATCGCCGGCCGCGGCAGCCAGCGACGGATTCGGGGTGCCTTTGGGGGATGCTCCGTGGCCGCGCAGATCGAGCAGCAGGGCATCCCAGCCGGGACGAGCATCGACGAAGCGACGCGCCAGGCTGCGCAGGTTATTGCCGCGACCGAGCATGCCGTGCAGGAACAGCGCGCGTCGGCTGACCGAGCCGCTCCCAGGGAGGTGCTCGACGGAAAGAGGCAACGGCGGAGAGAGGGGAGGGGACATGAGTGCGCCGGATTAGAACTGGATGCGGCGCATGACCCCGCGCGGCAGGAGCGAGATGGTCGCCATCACCAGCTCCCAGATGCGCGGCGTGTAAAGCACTGTCCGGCCGTCGCGGCACTGCAGGGCTTGGCGCACGGCGCGCGCTACCTCGGCGGGCTCGCCAGCAAACGGAGGCGGCTTGAGGCCGGCGGTCATGCCGGTCTTGATGAAGCCGGGCCGCACGCACAGCACGCGCAGACCTTGGCTGTGAAATCGGAAGTCGATGCCGTCGAGATAGGCGGACAGCCCAGCTTTGCTGGCGCCGTACAGCACCACCGGCTTGCGCGCACGATCGCCCGCCACCGAGCTAAACACGCACAGCGTGCCGCCCCCCTGCGCTAGCAGACGCCGCCGGGCCTCTTCGCAGAATTGCACCGTCGCGACAAAGTTCACGCGCAGCACGCGCTCGGTAAGCGCGGGATCGGCCTCCAGCTGGGCTTGCGTGCCAAACAGGCCGGCGGTGACGACCATCGCGTCGATCGTCTGACCAGAAAAATAGGCGCTGGCCGCGTCGAGGGCGGGGGCAAAGGTGGCGGGATTCTCCAGATCGCACAGCGCCCAACCAGGCAGCGGCGTTCCGGGCTGCGCAAGCCCGCCGCGCACCGAAAGATCTTGTCCGGTCCGCGCCAGATCGTCTTCGTGCCGGCCGAGCAGGAACAGCCGGTCGCCGCTCTCGGCACAGTGGCGAGCCAGGGCCCGGCCCATGCCCTTGGTGGCTCCAAGCAGGACGATGTTCATGGCCGATCTCCTAGCAGGCGCACCGACTGAGCGCTGCGCAGACGTTGCCCCGGATCCCAGACCTGCCGGACGCGCCGGAAGGCAGAAAGCCGCGGCTCCATCGCCTGCACATGCTCGGGGCGCGACAGGCTGTCTTTGGTGAGGTAGATGCGTCCACCCTCGCGAATCACGAACTCGTTCATGCGGTCGATGTGTTCCTGCGTGTTGGCTCGCAGCGGCAGATCGAGCGCGATCGACGTCCCCGGACGCGGGAAGGACAGGAGGCCACTTCCCTCGGGGCCGCAGTCTTTGAGCACGCACAGAAAGCTGGCCGCGCGCAGGTTGGTGAGCAGCTCCATATAACGGCGCACCGCCGTCCGACCGGCCGAGTGGGGCAGTACCGCCTGATGCTGGGTAAAGCCGGCGCGACCGTAGATGCGATTCCAGTCGCGGATCGAGTCGAGCGGATAGAAGAACTGCTCGGGCGAGACCAGACCGCGCTTCTGCGTCGGAAAGTGGCTGTAGTAGACGCCCAGGTTGAAGGCGCGTACCGACAGCGGCTGCATCACCCAGCTTGGCAGATTGAACGGCACTCGCAGGCGCAGCTTCGGACGCGGCGGTCGACTGGGCGCTTCGTCCGCCGTCGCCCAGCGTCCGCGATACAGGATGCCGCGCCCCATCGCCGCCCCGGGGGTCAAGCAGTCGATCCAGGCCATGGTCATCGGCCAGCCCTCAGCCGCCGCCGACAGCCCGTCGAGCAGCCGGTCAAGGTTAGGAAGCTGTTCCGTCTCTTGCAGGATCCAGCACGAGGGCACGCGGGCCATACGGAAGCTGACTTCGAGGATGTGTCCGGTCAGGCCCATACCACCGAGCGTCGCGAAGAACAGATCAGCGTGCTCGTCGCGCGAGCAGTCGAGGACGCGGCCATCGCCGACCCGCATGCGCAGCCCGACGACATGATCACCGAAGCAGCCCGCGACGTGATGGTTCTTGCCGTGGACGTCCGAGGCGACCATGCCGCCCAGCGTCACAAACTGTGTGCCCGGCGTGACCGGCACGAAGAACTTGTGCGGCAGGAAGAGGCGGTTCAGCTCGATGAGCGAGATCCCCGCCTCGGCGCGCAGCACGCCGCTGCCTTCATCGAAGCTCAGCAGGCGGTCGGCCAGGGTGGTGTTGCCGACGCGTGGGTCCGACGGGGGCGGCAGCGAGGCATCGCCGTACGAGCGACCCAGCCCACGCAGGAGCGGCATCGTCTGCGACAGCGCCTCCAGATCTTCGCCAAAGTGCTCCTCGGCCTCGGCACTTTGGCCGCCCCAGCCGGCAATGCGCCGGCG
>DAORCZ010000453.1:0-6759 GCA_035345735.1 Pseudomonadota bacterium
GCGCAGACGTGCGAGGTCACGCAGTAGCGGACGTTCTTCCCCGGGAAGCGATAGTCGATGTTGGTGACCTGGCAGTTGTCGGTGGCGATGTCGCAGACCAGGCCGCAGTCCGCGGCCTGCACCGGCAGGTTGTACTGGGCGGGCAAGGGGGTCGCGGGCGACATGCCGTTACAGTCCAGGGTCATCGGGCTCTGGCCGGCGATGACGATCGAGCACACGGTGTTGCCTGTGCCGCAGTACCCCTCGCAGGTCAGGGGCGTCAGGCGCGCTCGGGCACTGGCCGTGGCGGCAAACTCGCTGGCGTTGGAATCGGTACAGGTACCGCAGCCGGCCTGCAGCGACAGCGGCAGGGCCGTCGCGATGATCGAGTGAATCAGGGAACGAAAGACCTGTGACTTCATGAGCATCCTCCCGGGCGTATGAGCGTGGGCTATCGCAAGCCGCGTACCAGGACGGCGGGCGAGGGGCTGTGCAGGGTTTTCGCTGGCTGCAGCCCTCGGCGTGGTCGCGGGTGACCAGCTCGGCTGGACGGTCTGGTCGACTTCGTCCAGTGGGCGCGGTCCGTCCGGGGTCGGCTGGGCCGCTTCAGGATCGCTGAATCGAGAGCGGCATTGCACGCGCAATGGAGCCCGGCGGGCACGCCCCGGGAACCACAAGCAGCTCGGCGCGGGATCGGTGAGAATCGACTCATGCGTACTTGGCTTGGCTCTCTTGCGCTGCTGGCGCTTTCTTGCAGCACTCCCGCGGCCCCTCCGGTCCACATGCAGCCCGAGTCGGCCGGCCCCGCCCCGTCACCGCGTGTCGCCGCCCCGAGCGTGCCGCTGCACGTCGAGCAGCCGGCTTCCGGGGGGCCGCGCACGGTGATCGTGGTCAGCGATTTGCACTTCGGCCTGGGCGGACGTGCCGAGCCGGGGGGCGCCGCCAGCTGGGATACCTACGAGGACTTTCGTTGGAGCCGCGAGTGGGCTGAGTTTCTGCAAAACCTCGACGCCGAAGCGCAGCAAGCCGGCACCGCCATCGACCTGGTCCTAAACGGCGACGCCTTCGAGCTGTGGCAGTCGCGCAGCATCGCCTGCAAGAGTCGCGACAACGATCAAGGCTGCAGCAGCGACGAAGCCGTGGCGCGGGTACAGCAGGTGATCGCGGCGCACCGCCCCGACCTGCAGGTGCTAGGACAGTTCGCCATGCGCGGCGACAACCGCGTAGTCATCGTGCCCGGCAACCACGATGCAGCGCTGCTGTTTCCTCAGGTGGCCTCGGCGGTGATGGCGGCAAGCGGTGCCCCTCCCGAGCGCTTGGCGGTCTCGCTGCGCGGCTTCTGGATCTCCGCCGATCGACGCATCTACGCCGACCATGGTCACCAGATCGGGCTCGACCCCAACGGCTATCACGACTGGCCGCGACCCTTCCGCGAGCGCGACGGCCAGACCTACCTAACTCGCCCGTGGGGCGAGCAGTTCATGCAGGCGTTCTACAACGCCTACGAAGATCGCTATCCGATCATCGACAACGTCGCCGCCGAGCGCGACGCCGTGCGCTTCGCCATCAGTCGCGAGGGACCGATGGGCCTGGTGCAGGCAGTGGGTAAGTTTGTCGGCTTCACGCTGCTCAAGACCTCGTGGAATCAGCGCATCGACATCGCGCGCCTCAACGCCCCGAGCGCGCCGGAAAAAGAGACCAAGCCCGACGACCCCGGGAGCCGGCAGCAGGTGTTCGGCACCTATCTTGCCGGGGTGCTAGGCAGCCTGCGCAGCCAGGGGATCGCCAGCCAGCCCGTCGATCTGTATGTGTTCAGCCACACCCATGGCCTGGATGTCGGCTTCGAGCTTGCAAGCGGCAGCCCAAGCGGCAAGACGCGGGTCGTCAACAGCGGCGCCTGGCAGCGCGTGGTCAGCGCGGACTGGCTGCGTGCCGAGGCGGGGCGCCGGCAGCTCGCCGAGCGCGACACCCTGGTCGGTATCCACTTGGAAGACCTGCCGCCTTGCTACGGGGTTGTGCGGATTCGTCCGTATGCCCCAGGGGAAGTTCCGCAGCCTGAGGTCCTGTACTACCAGGCGGCGCCGGGCAGCCCCGGGCGTTTCTCGCCGAGCTGTCCCTAAAACTGGCGCGGCCCTCCCAATAGGGGCAGCCCCGTATCCTGGCGAACCCGCCCCGCTGCCACCCGTACACGACACGGTAGACGGAATGGCAGCGCTTTCCTGATAATAGCCAGGATGGCCGACGAGCGTCCCCAGGCCCCCCAGTCCCGCCATAGCCCTACGGTGACGGCGGAGAGCACGGGGTCTTCATCCCTAGGGGGTGCCTCGACCGAGGCGGGCGAGAGGGTTGAGCCGAGCGCCGATCCGCGCATCGACCGCACGTTTGGCAAGTATCGCATCGTTCGTCGCATCGGCCGCGGTGGCATGGCCACGGTGTACGAGGGGGAAGACCTGGCGCTCAAGCGCGCCGTCGCCGTGAAGTTCCTCGCCGAGAACCTGCTGGATCGTCCCAACGCCGTCGAGCGCTTCATGCGCGAAGCCCAGGTCGCCGGCCGCCTGAATCACCCCAACATCATCGCCATCTACGACGTCTGCCGCGAGCCCAGCGCCTGCTACATGGTGATGGAGTTCGTGAATCCCGAGAGCGCCGGACAGCGGGTGCGCAGCGTCGGGCCGTACTACTGGCTGATCGCGACGCGGATCATCGCCGACTGCTGCGCGGCCCTGAAAGTCGCGCATGAGGCGGGGCTGATCCATCGCGACATCAAGCCCGACAATATTCTGTTTTCATCGTCGGGGACGGTGCGGCTCACCGACTTCGGCATCGTCAAGACGCTGGAAGACGACCCTCACCTGACGGCGGTCGGGCATGTCGTCGGCACGCCGCTCTACATGAGCCCCGAGCAGAGCTACGACTCGCGCAACGTGGATCGGCGCAGCGATATCTACTCGATGGGGGCCACGTACTTCGCGCTCCTGACTGGGCGGCCGCCGTTTCAGGGGCACAGCGTGCTGGAGATCATGAGCCAGGTGCGCAGCTCACCCGCCCCCGACCCGCGCGAGTTCGTGAGCGAGATCCCGGAGCCCTGCGCACAGCTGGTCTTGCGCGCCCTGGCCAAAGAGCCGGGGACGCGGCAGGCGAGTGCCGCCGAGCTTCTGGCTGAGCTGGAGTCGATCCTGGAGCGCGTGCCGCGGCGCAGCCAGTCGATCTTCGAGATGGAGCGCGAGCTTCCGCAGCCGCGCAGCCAGCGCACCGATGCCGGGCCGGCGTCGTCGAACGCTGAAGGTCCGCCGGGCAGCTGGAGTCCTCCGGCTCCGCCGCCGAGCGTGCCCCCCCGCATTCAAGCGCCGCGCAGTCAGCCGCCGGCGAGTGAGGCGCCAGCAATTGAGGCACCAGCCCGTGAGAGCGAGGCGGGGCCTGGGAAGCCGGCGCCAGCGGTCAAGGAGGCGCCAGCCAAGACCACCAGTCGACGCTGGTTGCTGGCCGTCTTCGTCTTGGGCAGCCTGGGCGGCTTGGCCCTTGGGCTGGTGCCCTGGCTGCGCTATCGACCGCAGCCGCCCGCCGTCCCTGAGCTGCGTCCACCGACGGTGATTACGACGCCAACGTCGGGCACTGCCCCGGTAGCCAAGCCGACGCCAGCGCCCGACAAAGTGACCGCGCCGCTGCCGGTACTCAAGGTCGGGATCCTGCACTCGCTCACCGGGGCGCTGGCGATCAGCGAGCGGCCCCTGGCCGATGCCTCGACGTTGGCCATCGAAGAGCTCAACGCCGAAGGGGGGGTCCTGGGACGGCGCCTGGAACCCGTCGTGCTCGACGGAAAGTCCGAGGTAACCAGTGACTCGGCGTTTGCTCGGGCGGCCAAGCGCTTGATCACCGAAGACAAGGTCGCGGTGGTGTTCGGCGGCTTTGGCTCAGCCGGTCGCAAGACCATCACGCCGTACTTCAGCGAAGCCGACGTCCTTTTGTTCTACCCCGCCTCGTACGAGGGTTTAGAAGAGTCGCCGAACACGATCTACACCGGCGCCATCCCCAACCAGTTTGTCATTCCTGCCGTGCAGTGGATTGCGACGCAGAACCGGGTCAAGCGGGTCTTTCTGATCGGCACCGACGGACTTCGTCCCCGCGCGATTGAGGCCCTGGTCGCCGAAGAAGTGCAAAAGCTGCACTGGAAGCTGGCCGGTTCGTACTTCGCGCTGGTCGGCGAGATCGATTTTTCCGACGTCATCAAGAAGATCGCCAAGGCCAAGCCGCAGCTCATCCTAAGTGCTCTGGTCGGTGATTCGAACGTGACGTTCATCAAGCAGCTTCACGCCGCCAAGCTGTTGCCGGACAAGGTCCCGACCCTGTCGTTTGCGGTCAGCGCGATTGAGCTCTCGCAGCTCGGCGACCTCAAGCTGGCCGGTCACTATGTGGCCAGCGCGCATTTTCCCAGCGTCGAGGCCGGGGCCGCTCCCGCTGACAAGCCCGCCACGCCAGAGGAGAGCGCCGGCAAGCCCGCCGGGCCCACCGCTGAGCCGTCTGAGCCGGAGAGCGAATTTTCGCGTCGCTTCCGCAAGCGCTACGGCTTGCATCGCGTGGTCAGCGACACCATGGAAGCGGCCTACTACGGCGTGCATCTGTGGGCTTCGGCCGTGAAGGAAGCCGGCAGCGAAAATACCCGCGCCGTGCGCCAGGTGCTGCGCCAGCGCGAGTTCAGCCTGCACGGTCGGCGGCTGCACGTCGATCCCAGCAATCAGCACACCTGGAAGACGCTCTACATCGGTCGCATCGGCGAGAAAAACCAGCTTCAGCCCATCTACAAGAGCCCCGAGCCGATTCCGCCCATTGCCTTCCCGGGCGATCGCACACGCGCCGAGTGGGACATGTTTGTCGACGAGCTCTACACCCGCTGGGGCAGCAACTGGGCCAATCCCCTCAAGCCTTCTGCACACGGTCTAGTCAAGTGAGCGATTCCGCAAAAAATGGTGCTGTGGCCCGGCTGCTCAGTTCCCCGCTAGGTCGCTTCCTGGGCCTCGATGACTTCACGCCGCGGCAGCTTCCTGGCGTGCTGGGTCGCGACCTGCTGGGCGGCCTGGTGTCCTTCCTGGTCACGCTGTCCTTCGGCCTGTCGTTCGCCGCCATGATCTTCACCGGCGATCTGGCCAGCAAGCTGCCGCAGGGCATCAGCATGGCCCTGATGTGCGCCGGGGTGACGATCATCGTCATAGCCCTGTACAGCCCGTTTTATTTCGCCATCGCTGGCCCAGACTCGCGCCCGACGGCCGTGCAAAGCACGCTGGCGGTGTCGCTGGTCGCGGCGGTCGGGGGCGGGCCGCACGCCATCTCGCTCATGATGGTCGCGTTGGCGCTGAGCACGGTGTTGACCGGCGGCGCGCTGTACATGTTCGGCAGCCTGGGCATGGGGCGCTGGATTCGCTACGTCCCGCATCCGGTGATCAGCGGCTTTCTGGCCTCGACCGGCTGGGTTCTGACCGTCGGTGGGGTGCGCGTCATGCTCAACCTGCCGCTGCGCCTGGATACGCTGGCCCAGCTGACGCAGCCCCTGCCGCAGCAGCGCTTGATCGTCGGGTTGGCCTTCACCATCGTCTTCTGTCTGGTGCTGTTTCGCAGCAAGCACTTCTTGTGGCTGCCCTCGCTCCTAATCAGCGGCACGCTGCTCACCCATCTCATGCTGGCGCTGCGCGGCATCTCGGTGGCGGAGGCCCAGGCGCAGGGCTGGCTCTTGCTCTTCAAACGGGGGGGGGGAGTCTGGCTGCCCTACTACGAGTTCCACGAGCTGTTCTCTTCCTTGCCAGGGCTGCGCGCCAACTTCCTGTGGGCCTTTGGTGGCGGCGTGCTGGTGCTGATCACCGTCACCGCGATCGGCGCCCTGGTGACCGCTGCCGCCATTGAGCTATCGACGGGCAGCGATGCCGATCTGGATCGCGAACTGAAGGCGCACGGGGCCGCCAACGTGCTCTCCGGGCTCCTCGGCGGGCTGGTCGGCTGCAACGCCATCGTGCGCAGCGCCCTCAACCGGCAGGCCGGGGCCGCGAGTCGGCTGTCGGGTGTGCTGGCCGGCGTGCTGTGCCTGGCGACCTATTTCGTGTACCCGCAGCTCATGGGGCTCATCGCCCGGCCGGTGATGGGCGCGACGCTCATGTACCTCGGTCTGCGACTGCTCATCGAGTGGGCCTGGAAGAGTCGCAACAAGCTGGCGCGCAGCGAGTACCTGCTGGTGCTGGCCATCCTGGTGCTGATCATTCAGTTCGGCTTTGTCATCGGGCTCCTCGTGGGCCTGGTCGTTTCGTGCATCACCTTCGCCATCAGCTACAGCCGAGTCAGCGTCATCAAGAACGCCTTCACCGCCGACGAACACAGCAGCAAGGTGCAGCGCTCAGCCGCCGAGGCGCGCATCCTGCGCGAGCGGGGATCGCGCTACTCGGTGCTGCGTCTGCGCGGCTATCTGTTCTTTGGCAGCATCATCAACCTCATCGAAGACATCCGGCGTCAGATCGCCACGCGCAAGCCGCAGACGCGCGGCCTGGTCTTGGACTTTCAGTTCGTGACGGGCATGGATACCTCGTCGGCGCACACCTTTTTGAAGCTGCGCCAGACGCTGGAACGCTTCGACATCCAGGGCCTGTTCTGCTCGATGCGGCCCGAGATCGAAGAGCTGCTGCGCCGCGAAAAGTGCCTGACCGATGACCAGCGCATCCTGGTCATGGAGGACATGGACTTGGCGCTGGAGCGCTGCGAGCAGCACATCCTGGCCGAGGCCTCGGCGCAGTCGCGCGAGCT